>CAKSNQ010000014.1 GCA_934476315.1 uncultured Eubacteriales bacterium | reverse complement strand
CGAAGGTGCTGGTTTACCGCTTCCCGAACCTTGTCGGCAAGTGGGTGAAACCGAACTACAACAGCGCCGTCGGCACGTTCTGCAATAACATCGCAAACGACCTGCCGATCACGGTCAACGACCCGTCGGTCGAGCTGGAAATGCTCTTTATCGACGACCTCGTGGAAGAGATGTTCGATGCTCTTGAGGGAAAGGAACATCACTGCGAATTTGACGGCGTAAGCACGGTTCTCACCGAAAACGGCAGATACTGCGCCGCACCTGTGACGCATAAGGCGACACTCGGCTATATCGTCGAGTGCCTGCATAAGTTCCACGACCAGCCGAGCACGCTCGTGATACCGGAGATACCGAACGGCAGCTTTGAAAAGAAACTGTATTCGATGTACCTCTCATATCTTCCGAAAGAAAAGGTGGCTTTCCCGCTGAAAATGAATGTGGATGCTCGCGGGAGCTTCACGGAACTGCTCAAAACAGAAAAATGCGGTCAGGTCAGCGTAAATATCTCAAAGCCGGGAATTACCAAGGGTCAGCACTGGCACAATTCAAAGTGGGAATTTTTCATCGTTGTGTCGGGACACGGACTCATTGAAGAACGCAAGATAGGCACTGACGAGGTGCTTCGCTTTGAGGTGAGCGGAGATAAGATAGAGGCGGTGCATATGCTCCCGGGCTATACGCACAACATAATCAATCTTTCCGATACCGACGACCTCGTCACAGTCATGTGGGCGAATGAGCAGTTTGACCCCGAACATCCCGATACATTCGGAGAAAAAGTATAACTAAAAAGGAGGGCAGGTATGGAGAAGATAATCCACACGATGATGGATTTGATAGCAAGCGAGGTCTGCGACAGGACAGTCGATAAGTCGCAGTATGAGTTGACCGACGAAGAACTTGTCAAGCTCTACAAACTCGCAAAAGCCCATGACCTTGCCCACCTTGTCGGCGATGCGTCGATAAAAACCGGTCTCATCGGAGACGGTGAGATAAAGGCAAAATTCCAAAAGCAGATGATGCTCGCGGTTTACAGATACGAGAAGATAAACTACGAGCTTGGGCGACTGCGCAAAGTCCTGAATGAGGCAGAGATTCCGTTTATACCTCTCAAAGGCTCTGTCTTGCGCCGATATTACCCGGAGCCGTGGATGAGGACGAGCTGTGATATTGATGTGCTTGTTCACGAAGAAGCGGTCGATCAGGCGGCACAGATTATTGTGGAAAAGCTGGGATATGCATACGAAAAAAAGCAATACCACGATATTTCGCTCATGTCGGATGGCGGAGTGCATCTTGAGCTTCATCACACTATAAAAGAGAACAAAGCAAACATAGACGCGCTTCTTTCGGAATGTTGGGACTACGCAGCACCTTCGGGCAATTACGAGTATTGCTTCACCAACGAGTTTTTCTTTTTTCATCAGGTTGCACATGCGTCGTATCATTTCCTTCACGGCGGATGCGGAGTGCGCCCGATTCTGGATTTGTATCTGCTCCAAAGAAAGATGCCTTTTGATAGCACAGTGCTTGATGAAATGCTCGAAAGGAGCGGAATAAAGAAATTCTTTGATGCCGCCAAAGCCCTTTCCGAGGTATGGTTTGGCGATGGCGAGCATACCGATGTCACGCGCCGCATGGAGGATTATCTTCTGCGCGGCGGGGTTTACGGAAGCACGACAAACTCAATGGCAGTCGGTCAGCAGAAGGAAAAAGGAAGGCTCGGATACATCATCAATCGTATCTGGCTCCCGTATGAACTTCTCTGCATCACATATCCGAGGCTTAAGGGACGTAAATATCTTCAGCTTTTCTATGAGATAAAGCGTTGGTTTCGCATATTCAATCCCGAGGCGAGAAAGCACAAAAAACGCGATCTTGACGCGATAAAAAATTTGAGTGCAAAACACAAAAGCGATGTGAACAGTATGCTGAATGAGCTTGGACTTATGTGATTAACGGCGGCGCAGATTTCCACAGAAACACGAGGAACGGACTGAAACCAAAGTGAATACGTCGGGGGTGTTCAGTTTCCGCCGACGGCACGGTTCATCCAAATACGACGAGGGTGTTCAACTCGCGCGGTCCGGGTGTTCATTCTGTGCGGTCGCGCTGTTCATTTTCGCGCGGAATATTCGCTATATTCATTCCCCGCAGAACCATGAGATTCTGCGGGGAATTTGATGTATTCCGGGAATTATTTTACTTTCTTCTTCCGCACGAGGACAATCGCCACGGCGACGATGGCGAGGACGAGAACCGCGGCAACGACGATCAGAATGACCGTTGTGCTACTCTGCGTCCCCGCTTCCGCCGTGAAGGTCGTGGTCGCGTCACCGCTTGCCGAGCGGATGGTGAGCGTGTGCTCGCCCTCGGTGAGCGTGGCGAGGAAGTCCGCCTTCAGTTCAACAATGATGCTGCCCTCGCGCACGTCGTAGTGCTCGGGTGCGATGACCTCGCCGTCCAGAAGCACCTCGATGAAATCAGCGATTGCCGCGTCGGAGCGGAAGATCAGTCCAGCCTTGCTGTCCGGGTTCCATGTAGCATCCTTGCCGTCCACGATGCTCGGTGCGAGCTTGTCGATGGCGACGGGGGCTTTTTTGTAGCCGCAGACTTCGCACTCCTCGTGCTTCGCGCCCGCCTCGGTCACGCCGGCTTCCTTGTCGATCTTCCATGCGAAATTGTGTGCGGCTTCGTCCGCCTTGGCGCCGCAGACAGCGCAGGCATGCCAATGCTTGTCGGCGTCGCTCGACCACTCGGGCTTGCTTGCCCATTCGGGGTTGTAATTGTGAGCGGCAAGGTCGCCGGATTCAAAGGTTTCCGGTCCTGTCTCACCGCAGGTGCAGGAGTAGTAGTAAACTGCCTTCGCCGTGCAGGTCGCGGAAGATTTGAGGTACTTCGCGTCCGTATTCTTTTCGGTGAACTTGTGCGTATGACCAAGCGCCGCCTTGATGACATATCCGCAGGTGGTACAGGTCTGAGGCGTCGTTTCGGTTGCCGCCGCGCCGGGGGTGTGCGCCGCTTCGTCAGACTTCACGCCGCAAACGGAGCAGGCGTGCCAGTGACCGTTCGCGTCGCTCGACCATGCGGCTTCATAGGTGTGCGCGGCAAGCTCGCCGTAGGCAGTGCCGCAAACCTCACAGACCGCCTTGTCCTTGCAGGTCGCCTCGCCGCCGCTGTGGGCAACCTTGTCAAATTCCGCGCCGCAACCGCAGGTGTGCCAATGGTTCTCTCCGTCGCTCTCCCACTTGCCGTCGGCGTCCACGTGGTTGCCGGTGGCGGGACGGTAGCTTCCGGTAGAAATCTGCTTGTTGCAGTCCGTGCACCAGGTATCGCCGGTGTAACCGCCCTCCACGCACGTGGGGGTGGACGCGTTGCGGACGACGGTGTGCTTGTGGCGGTTCGGATTGGTTTCGCCGTACGTGGTCTTGCAAGCCGCGCAAGCCGCCGGGCTTACGCAGGTCGCTTCGCCGCCGCTGTGGGCGGCTTTGTCAAACTCCGCGCCGCAGGTGCAGGTGTGCCAATGGTTCTCGCCGTTGCTTTCCCACTTGCCGTCGGCGTCCACGTGGTTTCCGGTTGCAGCGATTTCCTCGCCGTCCTTGATCTTGGTTTCGCAATCTTTGCACCAGGTGTCGCCGGTGTAACCCGCCTTACTGCAGGTCGGCTCCACGGCGTCGCGGAGTTCGGTGTTCTTATGGTTGTTGGCATTCAGCTCGCCGTAGGACGCACCGCAAACCTCGCAGACCGCCTTGTCCTTGCAGGTCGCCTCGCCGCCGCTGTGGGCGGCTTTGTCAAACTCCGCGCCGCAGGTGCAGGTGTGCCAATGGTTCTCGCCGTTGCTTTCCCACTTGCCGTCGGCGTCCACGTGGTTTCCGGTTGCAGCGATTTCCTCGCCGTCCTTGATCTTGGTTTCGCAATCTTTGCACCAGGTGTCGCCGGTGTAACCCGCCTTACTGCAGGTCGGCTCCACGGCGTCGCGGAGTTCGGTGTTCTTATGGTTGTTGGCATTCAGCTCGCCGTAGGACGCGCCGCAAACCCCGCAGGTCGCTTTGTCCTTGCAGGTCGCTTCGCCGCCGCTGTGGGCGGCTTTTTCGATCTGCTCGGTGCAACCGGTATTCCGGCACTTCTTCCAGTGGGACTCCCCGTCGGTTGTCCATTCGGTTGCCGGGTCGTGCGCCGTCTTGCCGATGGTCGTGCCCTTGCTGATCTCATGGTCGCAGGCGCTGCAATAAGTATCTCCGGTGTAGCCCTCCGCGTAGCAGGTGGGGTCTTTCTTATCCTTCAGATAGGTCTCGCCGACGTGGTTAGTGTAGTCAGGTTCGCCCGCCTCAAAGGTCTCGGTGCCTGCTTCGCCGCACACCGAACAGCTCTTGTAGTAAACCGCCTTGTTCCGGCAGGTCGCGGCTGTTTTCAGGAATTTCGCCTGAACGGTTTCGGTGTAGGCGTGACCACTCAGCGGAAGCTCCGCGTCCGAGCCCTCGGTAATCTCGCCGCAGTCGTCGCAGGTTTTGTATGCATCATGACCGTGCCTGATGCAACTCGAAGCCTCCGCCGGATGCTCAGTCGTGTGCAGGTGCGAGCAGGTCACTGTCACCACGCAGGATGCGCTGAAATTGCCATCCTCGGTCGTGACGGTAATGGTCGTCGTTCCCTTTTTGAGCGGGGTCACAGCACCGCCCTCCACGGTCGCCACGGACGGCTCACTGCTCGACCAGGTGACATTTTTGTTTGTCGCCGTGTCGGGCGTGAAAATCGGGGTGAGCGTCAGCGTTCCGTCTCCTGTGCCGATACTTGCCGTTTCTTTGTCCAGGGCTACGCCCGTGACAGGGACAGGACGCGCCCGCACCGTAACTGTCGCCTCCACCGTCGAGAAGGTGACGGTTTGCTCGTCATAATTGACGGCGCTACGGAAAATGAGTCCGACGTTGTAGTCGCCCGGGGCAACGTCCACCCCAATGGTAAACGTCATCGTCACAAGCGTGCCATCTTGGGTCACGTCTTCATCGGCGGCCCACACATAGTTCTTTCCCGTTGTGGGTGTTGGCAGGAGGCTTCCGTTTGCTACGGAGGGCGCGCCAAGCGCACTTGAATACGTCGGCGTGACTATCAGGGTCATGATGCCCGGGTTGTCTGACACGGTAGCCGTCACTGTGACGGTGTCCCCGGGATAGTAGTAGTCGCGGTCAGCCGTGCAGGTGATCGTAGGGGTACCCGCGGCAAAGGTGACCACGGTCAGGCAGGCTGACAAGATCAGAAGCCCCAGGCAAAGCATTGTAGCTGTTATTCTTTTCATACTTTATTTCTCCTTATTTCTTCTGGTTAGGACAACCGTAGGTGTCCCGGTATCATAGTCGCATGTGGCAAAGTATTATTTAGTCTGGTGATGTCCGAAGAGTCGGGGTTATTTGCTGTCGGAGCACCCGGCGTTCGGCACGATTTTTCGCTTATCACAACTGATGGCAACCTCGAACTACATTTTTTCGATCACTCTCCCCAAGAAGCCAAAAGCAATCTTTGCGACGCCGCCGAAAGGCAACAGGGTAAGAACTTCTTTCACCGCCTCCTTTGATGCGCTCATAAGAAATGATTTCAATCCTCCTACGGTAAAATCACCGACGAAAGCGGCAACCGCGGAGTCATTTGCGCTCAATTCCCGAATGTCGCTTCCGGCTTCCTTATTTCTGCGGACCAAGGACAACCGTAGATGTCTCGGTATCGTAATCGTAATTTGCCAGATATTTTTGGAGTCTTACGATGTCAAGAGCATCGATTATGCCGTCACCGTTGGCGTCGGCTCCCGCGCCGACGTCTACCGAAGAGGTCTGGGTTTCATAGTCGTACGCGGCAAGGTATTTTTTGAGTCTTACGATGTCAAAAGAATCGATTTCGCCGTCGCCGTTGGCATCACCGTAAATAAACGACAAGTCGTGGTATTCAATGTTGTTCGTTTTGCAATAGTCCTCAACATACGAATTTCCCCGGCTACGTATCACAAGGTTGTCGGAGCCGTAGAACGCACGATTTCCAATGCTCGTCACACCGCTTCCGATGGTGACGGAGGTCAGGGACGTGCAACCGGAGAACGCATAATTGCCAATGCTCGTCACGCTGTCCGGGATGGTGATTGATGTTAAGCGGGAGCAGTCGTAGAACGCCCCATCGCCGATGCTCGTCACACTGCCATCTGCCGGAATGACACTATTTTTGCAACCAGCGATTAGAGTTTTGGTTGCTGTTTCAATTAAGCAGTTGTCGACAGTGTGATACGCCGTGTTTCCGTCTGCTACCGTGATCGAGGTCAACCCGGAGCAACCGAAGAACGCCCCATCGCCGATGCTCGTCACGCTATCCGGGATGGTGATCGAGGTCAAGCCGGTGCAACCGGAGAACGTAGCATCGCCGATACTTGTCACACTGTTCGGGATGGTAATCGAAGTCAAGTCGGTGCACCTACTGAATGCGCCACCGACAATAATTTGAGTATCCGGGTGGATTCCGGAGGTGGCGGTTCCCACAATCAATGCCTTATACGGATTATTGCTGTTTCCAAGGTATTTTCCGCCATTATAGTCGTTGTACTGAAGGCTGTCGCAACCGGAAAACGCATAAACGCCAATGCTCGTTACACTGTCGGGAATGATGATTGTGGTCAAGTTGGAGCAATTCCAAAATGCCCTGTATTCGATCATCTTCACGCCGCTTTCAATTGTGACCGAAGTCAAATCTTTGCAATTATAGAACGCATCATGACCGATGTGCGTCACACTATTGGGAATAGTGATAGAAATCAAGCCGGAGCAATTCTCGAATGCGCCGCCGGCAATGATTTTGGTATCCGGGTAGATGCCTGAAGTGGCGGTTCCCTTAATCAGCACCTTGTACAAATTGTTACTGCTTCCAAGGTACTTCCCGCCATTATAGTCGCTGAACTCAAGGTTGTCACAGCCGTCAAACGCCTCAGCACCGATACTCGTCACACTGTCCGGAATATCGATGGCGGTCAAGCCGGTACAACCGTTGAACGCAGAAAATTCGATAAGCCTCACACTATCCGGAATAGTAATTGATTTCAAGCCGGAGCAACCTTGGAACGCATAACTGCCGATGTGATACACGCCATTCGGAATGACGATGGAGGTCAAGCCGGGGCAACCCCAGAACGCAGAATCTCCGATACTCGTCACACTATTTGGGATGGTGATTGAGGTCAAGCCGGTGCAACCCCGGAACGCAGAATCTCCGATGCTCGTCACACTGCCGTCTGCCGGGATGACGCTGTTTTTGCATCCCAAAATCAGAGTTTTGGTTGCTGTTTCAATGACGCAATTATTCGCACTATGATATTTACTGTTTCCCTCAGCCACCGTGATCTCGGTCAAGCTAGAGCAATACCCGAACGCAGAATTGTCAATGTTCGTCACGCTGTCCGGGATGATAATTGAGGTCAAGCCGGTACAACCGTTGAACGCAGAAGATCCGATACTCGTCACGCCATCGGGGATGGTAATCGAGGTCAAGCGGGTGCAACTGGAGAACGCACCGGAACCAATGCTCGTCACACCCTTTCCAATGATAACGGAGGTCAAGCCGGAGCAATAGCTGAACGCATTATTACCAATGCTCGTCACGCTGTTCGGGATGACGACAGAAGTCCAGTCTCTGCAACAGAAGAACGCTCTATCACCGATACTTGTCACGCTACCGTCTGCTGGGATGACACTATTTTTACAACCAGCAATTAGAGTTTTGGTCGCCGTCTCAATGACACAGTTACCAGCACTATGATATTTATTGTTTCCATCAGTTACTGTAATCTCAGTCAAACTGGTGCAAAGGGAGAATACATACTGACCGATGTGCATCACACCACTTCCAATGGTAACCGAGGTCAAGCCGGGGCAACCCCAGAAAGCAGAATCGCCGATGCTCGTCACACTTTCGTCCGTCGGGATGACACTGTTCTGGCAACCAACGATCAGAGTTTTGGTTGCTGTTTCTATTAAGCAGTTATCGACACTGTGATACGTCGTATTTTCATCTGCTACCGTGATCGATGTTAAGCCAGAGCAGCCGGAGAACGCACACTCACCAATACTCGTCACACTGTCTGGGATGGTAATCGAGGTCATGCCGGAGCAATTCCAGAACGCATAATTGTCAATGCTCGTCACATTGCTTGGGATGGTGATCGAGGTCAAGCCGGAGCAACCGGAGAACGCAGAATTGCCGATGTGCGTCACACTGTCCGGAATAGTGACCGAAGTCAAGCCGGAGCAATTGTAAAATGTAGAATGACCGAGACTCGTTACACTGTTCGAGATGGTGAGTGAGATCAGACCGGAGCAATTCTTAAACGCAGAATCTCCGATACTTGTCACACTGTTCGGGATGGTAATCGAGGTCAAGCCGAAGCAACCGTAGAACGCAAAATTGCCGATACTCGTCACACTATCTGGGATAGTGATAGAAGTCAATCTTCCACAATACTCGAACGCATTAACGCCGATGCTCGTCACACCGCTTCCGATGGTGGCGGAGGTCAATGCTGTGCAGCCGGAGAACGCATTCCTGCCAATACTCGTCACACTGTCTGGGATGGTAATCGAGGTCATGCCGGAGCAATTCCAGAACGCCCGAGTGCCAATGCTCGTCACACTATCCGGGATAGTGATAGAAGTCAATCTTTCACAATGCTCGAACGCATTAACGCCGATGCTCGTCACACTACCATCTATCGGAATGACACTGCTGTTGAATCCCTTCAGTAAGGTTTTGGTTGCTGTTTCGATTAAGCAGTTTCCATCCCTGTGGTATGCCGTGTTTCCGTCTGCCACCGTGATTGAGGTCAAGTTGAAGCAATAGGAGAACGCCTGATTGCCGATATTCGTTACACTATCCGGGATAGTAATTGATTTCAAGCCGATGCACATGGAAAACGCAGAATTTCCGATACTCGTCACACTATCCGGAATGGTGATTGAGGTCAAACCGGAGCAATTCTCGAATGCGCAGTCGGCAATGATTTTGGTATCCGGGTGGATGCCTGAAGTGGCAGTTCCCGTAATCAGCACCTTGTGCAAATTATTACTGCTTCCAAGGTACTTTCCACCATTATAGTAGCTGAACTTGAGGTTGTCACAGCCGTAAAACGCCTCAGCATCGATACTCGTCACACTGTCCGGGATAGTGATGGAGGTCAGCTTGGAGCAACCGTAGAACGTATAACCGCCGATACGCGTCACACTATCCGGAATGGTGATTGAGGTTAAGCCGGAGCAATTCCGGAATGCGCCGTCGGCAATGATTTTGGCATTTGGGTAGATGCCTGAAGTGGCGGTTCCCTTAATCAGCACCTTGTACAAATCGTTACTGTTTCCAAGGTACTTTCCGCCATTATAGTAGTTGAACTCGAGGTTGTCACAGCCGTCAAACGCCTCAGCATCGATACTCGTCACGCTGTCCGGGATAGTGATGGAGGTCAGCTTGGAGCAACCGTAGAACGCATAATCGCCGATACGCGTCACACCGTCTCCAATATTCACAGTTGTAATGATAGAACGATAATCATACCAAGGCGTGCTGCTACCAAAGTCGTACTCCGGCATCGCGCCCTCGCCCGTGATCTCCAGCAAGCCGTCCTCGTACAGCGTCCACGTCAGTGTGCCGGTCGTACCACTGGCTTTCACCGCCGCCGTGCTCGTGCCCGCGGTGCCTGCCGCTTGTATGGCGGCGCCGTCTGCCCCGCCGGTCCCTGTGGCGAATACAAGAATGCCAAGGGTCAGCAGCAGACCCACGCAGAGCGTAATTCCTAAAATTGTTTTTCTAAAGTGCTTGTTCATATTGAATTTCTTCCTTATCTGAACTTTTTTGAAATTTTGCCTCCAATCTGCTATCCTCCGGAGGAGCGGATATTCGGCGTGCGCCATCCGGCGTTCGGCACGATTCTTCGCTTATCATAATTGTTGGCAACCATGAATTACTTCCTTTCTCTCACTCTTTCCAAAAAATCAAAAGCAGCTTGGCAATGCCCCTGAAGGGTAACAAGGCAATTACGTTTTTCACCGCCCCCTTTGATGCGCTCATAAAAATGATCTCAATCCTCCTGCGATAAAATCACCGACGAGGGCGGCAACCGCGGAGTCACTTGCGCTCAATTTCTGAATTTCGCTTCTGGCTTCCTTATTTCTGCGGACCCAGGATAACCGTAGATGTCCCGGTGCCATAGTCGTAGTTCGCCAGATATTTTTTGAGTCTCACAATGTCAAGAGCATCGATTACGCCGTCGCCGTTGGCATCGGCACCCGCGCCGACGTCTACCGTGGAAGTCTCAGTCACGTAGTCATATGCGGCAATGTACTTCTTAAGTCTTACGATGTCATTAATGTTGACTTGACCATCGCCGGTGGCGTCGCCGAAAATAATGTTCACAACCGAAATCGTGCCGCTCTGTACAACAATAGTGACATCCTGCTCATCGTAATCGACACAGCCTCTGACGATGAAGTCGACCGTATAGTCGCCCAGCTCGATATCTTTCGATGTGGTAAAGGTAAACCGCATCAGCAGACCGTCCTCCGACATATTGCTGTCTGCCACCCAGATATATTGCCCGCCCGTTGTCCAATCCTCAATCAGCGTACCGTTTTCAATGCTGACCAGCTGGAATGCGTCGGGATAAACCGGCGTAACTTCCAGAGCGGCGAAGCCCGAATTGTTTTTGATAAAGACATCCACAGTAAAGGAGTAGCCGGAGGCGACAGTCTTGCTATCGATGACGATGCGGGTAGCCGTTTTGATTCCGTTTTCCTTGCAATAATTCTCGACATACTGGTTTCCGGCAGCAATCACAAGATTTTCAGAACATTTCGAGAATGCATTACTACCGATGCTTGTCACACTGTCAGGGAGGGTAATCGAGGTCAAGCCAGAGCAACCGTAGAACGCACCCCAACCAATACTCGTCACGCCGTCCGGAATGGTAATCGAAGTCAAGTCCGTGCAACGGGAGAAAGCTCTGCCGGCGATGATTCGGGTATCCGGATTGATACCGGAGGTGGCAGTTCCTTCCATCAACGCGTTATACGGATTATTGCTGTTTCCAAGGTATTTTCCGCCATTATAGTCGTTGTACTGAAGGCTGTCGCAACCGGAAAACGCATAACCATCAATGCTCGTCACACTGTCGGGGATAGTGATCGAGGTCAAGCCGGTGCAATAGGAGAATGCATATTTTCCGATGCTCGCCACGCTATCCGGGATGGTAATGGAGGTCAAACCTTCACATCCGGCAAACGCGCCCACACCAATGCTGGTCACGCCCTCCGGAATCACGCTGACATTACAACCGACAACCAGAGTTTTGCTTGCCGTTTCAACTACACAGTTACCGACGCTGTGGTAAATGGTGTTCCTGTCATCCACCGAAATGGAGGTCAAATTGGTACATCCGGCGAATGCGCCCGCACCAACACTCGTCACGCCTTCCGGGATGGTAATGGAGGTCAAACCTTCACATCCGGCAAACGCGCCCACACCAATGCTGGTCACGCCCTCCGGAATCACGCTGGCATTACTACCGACAACCAACGTTTTGCTTGCCGTCTCAACTACACAATTACCGACGCTGTGGTAGACAGTGTTCCCAGCATCTACTGAAATTGAAGTCAAACCGGTGCATCCGGCAAATGCGCCCACACCAATGCTTGTCACGCCTTTGGGAATAATGACAGAGGTCAGGCCCTCACATCCGGCGAACGCGCCCATGCCAATACCCGACACACTGTCCGGGATGGTAATTGAAGTCAAGCCGGAGCACCCGCCAAATGCCGCACAGCCGATGTTCGTCACGCTATCCGGAATAGCGACCGAGGTCATGGCGGAGCAATAGGAGAACGCACATTTTTCGATATTCGTCACGTTATTCGGAATGGTAATTCCGGTCAAGCCGGTGCAACCGTAGAACGCATATTTTCCGATGCTCGTCACGCTGTCCGGAATGGTGACTGAGGTCATGGCGGTGCACCAGGGAAACGCATAATTTCCAATGCCCGTCACACCGTTGCCAATGTTCACGGACGCAATGAGAGAGCGACAACTGTTCCAAGGTGCGCCCGAATTATTATAGTCCGGTATTGCACCCTCACCGGAAATCTCCAGCAAACCGCTCGTGTACAGCGTCCACGTCAGTGTGCCAGCCGTGCCGGTTATCTGCACTGTACCCGCAGCCGATTTGTATTTCAGCCCGTTTTCTCTGCAGTAATTCGTCGTACGCCGGTTTTTGGAAATAATCACAAGATCTTCGGAGCACCCGGAGAACACATATTTCCCGATACGCGTTACACTACCCGGAATGGCAACTTCGGTCAGACCGGAGCAGCCGTAGAACGCGCCGCTGTCGATTCTCCTCACACCCTCCGGGATGGTGATGGAAGTTAAACCGGTGCAACCGTAGAACGCATATTTTCCGATGCGTGTCACATTGCCCGGGATGGTGATAGAGGTCAAACCGGAACAGCCCACGAATGCCTGTGCACCAATACTCGACACACCTTCAGGAATAGTGATTGAGGAGATGCCGGAACAACCGGAGAATGAAAAATCGCCGATACTTGTCACGGGCAGGTTATTATAGATAGAGGGTATAACAATGTCTTTGTCGTTGCAAGTGCCGATACCCGCGATGGTATAGCTTTGACCGTCAGAGTTCAGAGTATATTTCAGCCCTTCGCTGGCTTTTTCCCCCGAATCAAAGACCAGAATGTACGTGCCCTTCGCGGTGTTCACTCCGGCGTTATTGTTCCAGTCCGAGCCTTTCGTGATTGCATCCCACTGCGCTTTCGTGCCGTGAAAAACGATGACTACAAGGTTTCTGCAACCGGAGAATGCGTAGGAGCCGATATGCATCACACCGTTACCAATACGTACGGATTTAATGAAAGAGCGATAGTTGTACCACGGCGCACTGTCGGAAGAGTTATAGTCCGGCATCGCGCCCTCACCGGTAATCTCCAACACACCGTCTGTATACAGTGTCCACGACAATTCGCCGATTGTGCCAGTTATGTTTTCTTTGATTGATGCCGATCTGTATTTCAGCCCATTCGCTTCGCAATAATTCGCGACATACTGGTTTCCGGCAATGATTACAAGATTTCCGGAGCAACCCGAAAACGCATAATTGCCAATGCTCGTCACGCCGTCAGGAATGGCGATAGAAGTCAAGCCGGAGCAATTGCAGAACGCATAATGGCCAATGCTCGTCACACTACCCGGGATGGTGATTGTGGTCAAGCCGAAACAATCGGAGAACGCATAATTGCCGATGCTCGTCACACCGTCTCCGATTTTCACGGATGTAACAGTGGAGCGATAATTATACCAAGGCATGGCATTCCACTGATAGTCCGGCATCGCGCCTTCACCGATAATCTCCAGCAAGCCGTCCTCGTACAGTGTCCACGTCAGTGTGCCGGTCGTGCCGGTTGCGGGGAAGGACATCTCTCCGATCTTCTTCTCGAGGTCCTTCAGACGGGTGACAGCCTCCTTGGTCACGAACGTCTTCGCGAGGTCGCTCAGCTGATCGTAAACCTGGCGCGCTCTGGTGACACGAGTCTTCATTGCCGCCAGGTTATCCTTGGTGATGTCCTCGGACAGAGCCATGATGCGGTCGGTGACTTCCTGCGCTTCCTTCTTCGCTTCCTCTTCCTTGACCTTCTGTGCGTCGCTCAGGCGCATGTTATCAATATTGATTACAATGTCCTCGGGAGCTTCCGTATTTATGAAGTGGATTCTCATGTAGTTGATCGCGGCGATGTTGAACGGTCCCTTAAGAGCGTTGCCATCAATGCCCTCTCTACCGCCGGCATCCTTGACTGCCAGAACGACATGGTTCCAACCAACCTGCGGCTCACCGACGATCGCGTCCTTAATCTTTAACCACTTCCACTCAATCTCCTGAGTATCGCACTTGCCGGCGGAGGACAGCTCGATACCGCTTCCAGCGAACGGAATGTCAAAGAACGCAAGATCAGAGACATAAAGATCGAATTCCAAGGAGTCGTAGCCGGTGCCATCCACGGGAGTTGCGAAATTGTGCACGTGGGTCACAGTGCCCGTACCCATCGTATAGCTCAAAGAAGCATATCCTGCCTTCTTGTTCTCGGTGTCCAGCGTGAACTTACCGAACACTTCGTTGCAGCCGAACAGCGAGATCGAATGGTCGTCCGCCTTGGCCTCCGACTCGTTGAGGTGCTCAGCATACAGGTTCTCAGCGTCATTCGCGTCGGTCACAAGATAGTAACGGGCAACCTTACTGTAGTGCTCATGTGTCCTCTTGTGGTAGGACTCCTCGCCAACAAAGAACAGTTGCTTCTGCGAACCGCCCTCCTCCAGTATGTTACTGAGGTTGATGGCGACGTCGATACCGATCGCATCCTTCTCGGCGGGCTTGGAAGCCAGAAAATCTTCCCACTTCAGCTCAACCTCGTAGATGACGTGCTCGCCATCGCGGGTGGTTTTGGCATTAAAGTTCTGCACGCCGTCCGAGATGACCATCTCGCCGGTGCCCTTGTTGGTGCCGGCGAATGCAAACTGTGTCGTCGAGTCATCTCTCATGTGCGCGATACCGTAGTCCTTGTTCTGGTCGCCCGCGAAATCAAACAGGTTCAGCTGCAGGCAGTAGCCCCTCCACATGTCGGAGCCGTCTGCTGCCAAACCCTCGTTGCTCCAACCCTGAATATTGGTATCCATGCAGAAGTAAAGAGCGGAATCCGTCCAGACCACGTAACCCTTAGCGTAGTTCTCGGTGTTATACACCAGGAACAGCACCTCGTCCGTGTTCTCACTCTTATCCGTGGTGAAGAACCAGTTACCGTTGTTGGTGTAATCGCCGGGGTCGTCCTGACCGTCTGCCTGATACCAGAACAGCGGCTCACCGTACGCCTCGTCCACCTGACCATCCACTGTGATGGCGCCCTCCTCGACCTTCAGCACACCGTAGTACATGGACTTGTGATATTCTGCGGACGCAGAAAGCACAAGAATGACTGCCAGCGCTGCAACGAGGAAAACCATTGCAAATTTTTTCATGTCGAACCTCCAAAATATGTATGCTTATAAAAATTCACACGATATCAACAACCGTCCGGAATGCCTCCGGCGCGCCGGACATATTAAAGAAAAGCTGGTGATTTGCACCGGGATGTCCGAAAGTATCCTGAAAACGCCTCACTTCGTCGCGCTGTTTGTCTCGCGGACACAATTCCTCGAAACTCACAAAGGCATTTCCGCTGTCCGCGTCTCCCTTCAGCAGCACAAAAATGTCCTTCTTTTTCGTGCACAATCCCTTGAACAAAGTGCGAAAATCCACGTCATCCTCGGGCATGGAGTACCCAATGAAAACCAGCCGATCCGCGTTTTGCACCTCGGAGATCATGGACAGGCGCGTCTCCTCCAGGAAAGAATTTCGGACCTTGAAATTGGATTGCGGCAAGATATCGAAATCAAAGCCGCCGATTCTGTGCCCGCAGTAAGGGCATTTGTAGGTGTCCCGGCTGTCCTTTTTGAACTCCAGGGCATCGTTCACACTGTCGATTGTCAGGTCGCCGAGAAAATAAGAATGTTTACTGCAACCGGGGCATTTGAACAGATTCATCCCCCCGTGCGGGTATATGCACTTGACGGTAATGACGCGGCGCAGGGAATCGTGCTTTTCGCTGTTCACCTGAAATGCGGCGGATTCCGTAAACGGATACCAGAGCTTGTCGTCACCCCGACCGCCGTATTCGCATTGAAAATCGGTAAAAATTCTCAGTTGCGGGTTTCTGGCAAACGGCAGGTAATTTGCACCGCTACGATTGACCCGGCTATGCGCCTCAATGATGGGGAGCAGGGAATACAGATCCCAGTTGAAATTGACCACGGAGTAAGAGGCGATGAAGGCATCTCTCGCCGGAGTATGTTCGCCGAACATGCTCTTTTTCCGGCGAATCTCCCGTCTTGCCAACTCTGCGTAAAAATTCACATATTGCTCGTAGAGAGCCCTGTCTCTTCCCCTGATGTTCCTCTGAAAACTCCGGAACAGGAAGGCAATCAGCTCCCTCTTGCACTGCTCCAATTCAAACACATCCAGCTTGACGTGCTCTGTGTAAATACCGTTGTGCAAAAGCAAGTTGGAGTCCAACAAATTAAAGATGTCGTTGACGGAGAAAGGATATGACTCCTCATCCCCCTCTTTCTTCTTCGCCACACCGAATTTTTTGTTGCATATTTCTTTCAATCGAACAAGCAGCGCCGGATCATCGGAGCTCTCACCGATTTTCTCGAAAAGACCGATTTGAGCATTTGTTGTCGGGGCACCCAACTTCGCGGTCGAGCCGGCGCCGAGAATCAACACTGTCTTCATGAGTTCTGCGGACCCAGGAATGTGATTGAGGTGATTTTACAATTCTTCATGTCGAAGTCAAATTCGCATTTCATTCCGTTTGCTAACGCGCATAAGAACGATTCGGGAAAACCTGATACCTCATAGGTTTTATTTTCCTCAGTAAGGAGTGACGATTTACTATCTTCAGAAACCCAAATGTTATACTGCGTGTTTCCGATCTTTGTATTCAGTTCAAGGTGAACCATGATCCAAACCTTTTTCTCTTCAACCTTAACCTGTTTGATTGTTCCTCTGTTCATGTTAAAACCCTCCCTGATTCAAGCTGTTTTGAAATTTTTGACTGTTTTTTACTTTCCGTTGAGCAGATTTTTGCGGACACATCCACGCATGTCCTTTGTTACTGCGGTCCCAGGATAACCGTAGATGTCCCGGTGCCATAGTCGTAGTTCGCCAGATATTTTTGGAGTCTTACGATGTCAAGAGCATCGATTACGCCGTCACCGTTGGCATCGGCACCCGCGCCGACGTCTACCGTGGAAGTCTCAGTCACGTAGTCATATGCGGCAATGTACTTCTTAAGTCTTACGATGTCATTAATGTTGACTTGACCGTCGCCGTTGGCATCACCGTAAATAAACGATAAGTCGTAGTATTTAATGTTGTTCGTTTTGCAATAGTTCTCAACATACGAATTTCCCTGGCTACGTATCACAATGTTGTCGGCGCCGTTGAATGCTTGCCAGCCGATGCTCGTCACACCGCTTCCGATGGTGACGGAGGTCAAGCCGGAACAACCGCTGAACGCCCAACTGTCGATGCGTGTCACGCTATCAGGAATGGTAATCGAGGTCAAGCCGGTGCACACCGCGAACGCAGCATTGCCGATGCTCGTCACACTGTCGGGGATAGTGACCGAAGTCAAGCCGGAACAACCGGAGAACGCAGAACTGCCGATGCTCGTCACACTACCATCTGCCGGAATGACACTATTTTTGCATCCCAAAATCAGAGTTTTGGTTGCTGTCTCGATTAAGCAGTTGTCGGCACTATGATATTTACTGTTTCCCTCGGCTGCTGTGATCTCAGTCAAACCGGAACAATGGGTGAACGCAGAACTGCCAATACTCGTCACGCTGTCCGGGATGGTAATCGAGGTCAAGCCGGAACAACCGCTGAACGCATTACTGCCAATACTTGTCACGCTGTCCGGAATGGTGATCTTGGTCAAACCGGAGCACCCGTAGAACGCATAATTGCCGATGCTCGTCACGCTATCAGGAATGGTAATCGAGGTCAAACCAGTGCACCCGGAGAACGCGCTATTACCGATACTTGTCACACTCTCCGGAATGGTAATCGAGGTCAAGCCGGAGCAGCCGTAGAACGCAGAACTGCCGATGTTCGTCACACCGTTGGGAATAGTAATTGAGGTCAAGCCGGAGCAATCCTGAAATGCACCGTCAGCAATGATTTTAGTATCCGGGTGGATGCCTGAGGTGGCGGTTCCTCCAATCAACGCCATATGCGAATTATTGTCGTTTCCGAGATATTTTCCACCATTATAGTAGCTGAACTTGAGGTTGCTACAACCGTCAAACGCCCGATTACCGATACTCATCACACTGCCCGGAATAGTGATTGAGGTCAAGCCGGGGCAGTTGTAGAACGCCCGCTCGCCGATACTCGTCACACTCTCCGGAATGGTGATTGAGGTCAAGTCAGAGCAATCGGAGAACGCAGAACTGCCGATGCTCGTCACACTGCCGTCTGCCGGAATGACACTATTTTTGCATCCCAAAATCAGAGTTTTGGTTGCTGTCTCAATCAGACAGTTACCCGCACTATGATATTTACTGTTTCCCTCAGCCACAGCGATCTCGGTCAAGCCGGTGCACCGTAGGAATGCAGAACTGCCGATACTCGTCACACTATCCGGAATGGTAATGGAGGTCAAGCCGGTGCAGTTGTAGAACGCCCCATCACCGATGCTCATCACACTATCCGGGATGGTGATTGAGGTTAAGCCGGAGCACACCAGGAACGCGTTCCTGCCAATGCTCGTCACACCGTCACCGATATTCACAGATGTAATAAGAGAGAGATAATCATACCAAGGCATGGTCTTCCACTGATAGTCCGGCATCGCGCCTTCACCGGCAATCTCCAATAAACCGTCCGTGTACAGCGTCCACGTCAGTGTGCCGGTCGTGCCGGTTGCCTTTACTTTGACCGGCATCGATTCGTATTTCAGCCCATTCTCTTTGCAGTAATTCTCGACATATTTGTTTCCAGCAATAATTACAAGATCTTTGGAGCAACCGTAGAACGCACTATCGCCGATGCTCGTCACACTGTCGGGGATGATGATTGAGGTCAAGTCGGAGCAATAGGAGAATGCCTGATCGCCGATGCGCGTCACACTGCCGTCTGTCGGAATGATACTGTTGTTACATCCCCGCAGTAAGGTTTTGGTTGCGGTTTCAATTAAGCAGTTGTCAACACTGTGATATGTCGTGTTCCCGTCTACCACCGTGATCGAGATCAGACCGGAGCAAAACTCAAATGCATAAGAACCGATATTCGTCACACCGACCGGAATAGTAATCGAGGTCAAGCCGGAGCAATAGGAGAACGCATAATCTCCGATGCTCGTCACGCTCTCCGGAATGGTAATCGAGGTCAAGTCAGAGCAGCCGTAGAACGCGCTATCACCGATGCTTGCCACACTGCCATCAGTCGGGATAACACTATTTTTGCAACCGGCAATCAAAGTTTTGGTTGCGGTTTCGATTAAGCAGTTGTCGACACTGTGATACTTACTATTTCCCTCAGCTACTGTGATCTCAGCCAAGCCGGAGCAACGCTCAAACGCCCATCCGCCGATGCTCGCCACGCTGTCCGGAATGACAATTGATGTCAAGCCAGTGCAACCGGAAAACGCAAAATTGCCGATACTTGTCACACCATCGGAAATGGTAATTGATGTCATGCCTGTGCAACGCTCGAACGCCCTATGGCCAATGCTTGTTACACTCTCCGGAATGGTAATCGAGGTCAAGCCGGAGCAAAAGCGGAACGCGCTATCTCCGATACTTGTCACGCTGTTTGGAATGGTGATTGAGATCAAACCGGAGCAGTTGTAGAACGCATAATTGCGGATGCTCGTCACGCTGTTTGGAATGGTGATTGAGACCAAACCGGAGCAACCGTCAAACGCCCATCCGCCGATACTCGTCACGCCGTCCGGAAGGATGATTGAGGTCAATTTGGAACAGCCCTGGAACGCCCCATTGCCGATGCTCGTCACGCCGTCACCGATATTGACAGATGTAATAAGGGAGAGATAATCATTCCAAGGCATGGTCTTCCACTGATAGTCCGGCATCGCGCCTTCACCGGTGATTTCCAATAAGCCGTCCGTGTACAGCGTCCACGTCAGTGTGCCGGTCGTGCCGGTTGCCATTACTTTAATCGGTGCCGATTCGTATTTCAGCCCATTCTCTTTGCAGTAATTCTCGATGTACTGGTTTCCGGCAATAATTACAAGATCTTCAGAGCAACCAGAAAACGCAGTGCTGTCAATGCGCGTCACGCTGCCCGGAATGGTGATGGAGGTCAAACCGGAACAACCGCTGAACGCCCAACTGCCGACGCTCGTCACACTGTCCGGAATAGTAATGGAGGTCAAGCCGGTGCAACCGGAGAGCGCACAATCGCCAATGCGCGTCACACTATCCGGGATGGCGATTGAGGTCAAGCCGGAGCAACCGAAGAACGCAAAACTGCCGATGCTTGCCACACTGCCATCAGTCGGGATAACACTATTTTTGCAACCGGCAATCAAAGTTTTGGTTGCGGTTTCGATTAAGCAGTTGTCGACACCGTGATACTTACTATTTCCCTCAGCTACTGTGATTTCAGCCAAGCCGGAGCAACTCTCAAACGCATACCATCCGATGCTCGTCACACTATCCGGAATGGTGATTGAGGTCAAGCCGCGGCAACCGGAGAACGCCTGAGTACCAATACTCGCCACACTATTCGAAATAGTGACCGACGTCAAGCCGGAGCAGTCGGAGAACGCCCGCTTGCCAATACTCGTCACGCTGTCCGGGATTGTAACCGAGGTCAAGCCGGAGCAATAGGAGAACGCATAATCTCCGATGCTCGTCACGCTCTCCGGAATGGTAATTGAGGTCATGCCTTTGCAACCGGAGAACGCATAATCTCCGATGCTCGTCACACCGTCTCCAATATTCACAGTTGTAACGATGAAACGATAATCATACCAAGGCATGGTATTCCACTGATAGTCCGGCATCGCGCCCGTGCCGGTAATCTCCAATAAGCCGTCCGTGTACAGCGTCCACGTCAATGTACCGGTCGTGTCGGTTGTCATTGCTTTAACCGGTGCCGATTCGTATTTCAGCCCCTTCTCTTTGCAGTAATTCTCGATGTACTGATTTCCGGCAATAATTACAAGATCTTCGGAGCAGCCGTAAAACGCAGTTCCGTCGATGCGCGTCACGCTCTCCGGAATGGTAATCGAGGTCAAGCTGGAGCAATTTCCGAATGTCATGCTTTTGATTTCCTTCACGCCACTCTCGATTGTGACCGAGGTCAGGGCAAAGCAAGCGCGGAACGCGGAATTGCCGATATTCGTCACACTGCCCGGAATGGTGATAGAAGTCAAGCCGCCGCAATCAGAGAACGCGCTGTCGGCAATGATTCTAGTATCCGGGTGAATGCCTGAGGTGGCGGTCCCTTCAATCAACGCCATATGCGAATTATTGTCGTTTCCGAGATATTTTCCACCGTTATAGTCATGATACTGGAGGTTACTACAGTCGGAGAACGCATAATCGCCAATGCTCGTCACACCGCCCAGAATGGTGACCGAGGTCAAACCGGAGCAATTATGGAACGCCCAATCGCCAATGCTCGTCACACTGTCGGGGATAGTGACCGAGGTTAAGCCGGTGCAATCAGAGAACGCAAAACTGCCAATTCTCGTCACGCTGTCCGGAATAGTGATGGAGGTCAAGCCGGTGCAACCGTCAAACGCACGATCGCCGATGCTCGTCACGCTACCATCTGCCGGGATGACGCTGCTTTTGCATCCCAAAATCAGAGTTTTGAATGTTGTCTTAATCAGACAGTTACCCGCACTATGATATTTACTGTTTCCCTCAGCTACTGTGATCTCAGTCAAACCGGAACAATAGGTGAACGCACGATCGCCGATGCTCGTCACACTACCCGGAATGGTGATTGAGGTCAAGCCGGAGCAGTTGAGGAACGCGTTATCGCCGATGCTCGTCACACTGCCATCTGCCGGGATGACGCTGTTGTTACATCCCTGCAGTAAAGTTTTGGTTGCTGTTTCAATCAGGCAGTTTCCATCACTGTGGTATGCCGTATTTCCATCTGCTACCGTGATCGATGTCAAGCCAGAGCAGCCGTTGAACGCAGCACCGCCGATGCTCGTCACACCGTCAGGAATGGTAATTGAAGTCAAGCCGGAGCAACCGGAGAACGCAGAATCTCCGATGCTCGTGACGCCACTTCCGATTGTGACTTCGGTCAAATTGTCACACCAGTAGAACGCATACGCGCTGATACTCGTCACACCGTCTCCAATATTCACAGACTTAATGAGAGTGTGATAGTCGTACCACGGCACACTGGTGCGGGAAGTGTACTCCGGCATCGCGCCCGCGCCGGTGATCACCAACAAGCCGTCTGTATACAGCGTCCACGTCAGCCCACCGGTCGTGCCGGTCTCCCTTACGGCTACCTCTCCAACTCGGTAACACAGAAGCCCGTTGTTTTTACAGTACTCTACAACATACGGATTGTCATCACAGTAAATCACAACGGTTTTTGCGTCAAAAGCGTCTGTCTCAATGCTCGCAACACCTTTTCCGATGGTGACAGAGGTCAATTTGGAGCAACCGGCAAACGCATTATAACCAATGTTCGTCACACTGTCCGGAATAGTGATGGAGGTCAAACCGGTGCAACCTTGGAACGCCTGATGGCTGATCCACGTCACACTGCCGTCTGTCGGAATGACACTGTTGTTGCATCCCTGCAGTAAGGTTTTGGTTGCCGTTTCAATCAAGCAGTTTCCATCACTGCGGTATGCCGTGTTTCCGTCTGCTACCGTGATTGAGGTCAAGCCGGAGCAACTAGAGAACGCGCCACTGCCGATGTTCGTCACACTATCCGGGATGGTAATTGAGGTCAACCCGGAGCAATCGGAGAACGCATTATAACCAATGCTCGTCACACCGCCCGGGATGGTAATTGAGGTCAACCCGGAGCAACCGGAGAACGCATTATAACCAATGCTCGTCACACCGCCCGGGATGGTGATTGAGGTCAATTTGAAGCAAGAGATGAACGCGTCATCTCCGATGCTTATCACGCTGTCCGGGATAGTAATCGAAATCAAGTCGTAGCAACTGAAGAACGCTCCATGACCGATGCGCGTCACACTACCGTCCGTCGGGATAACACTATTTTTACAACCGGCAATCAAGGTTTTGGTTGCTGTTTCAATTAAGCAGTTGTCAGCGCTGTGATATGTCGTGTTCCCGTCTTCTACCGTGATTGAGGTCAAGCTAAAACAACCGGAGAGCGGATTATTGGCGATGCTCGTCACACTGCCCGGGATGGTAATCTCGGTCAAGCCGATGCAATAGGTGAACGCACCATAGCCGATGTTCGTCACACTGTCCGGAATGGTAATCGAGGTCAAGCCGTAAGAACCGCAGAACGCACTCTCGCCGATGCTCGTCACGCTTCCATCTGCCGGAATAACACTATTTTTACAACCGGCAATCAAGGTTTTGGTTGCTGTTTCAATTAAGCAGTTGTCAGCGCTGTGATATGTCGTGTTCCCGTCTGCTACTGTGATTGAAGTCAAGCTAGAACAATCGGAGAGCGGATTATTGTAGATGCTCGTCACACTGTCCGGAATAGTGATAGAAGTCAAGTTGCGGCAACAGATGAACGCACTATAACCGATGCTCGTCACGCTGTTCGGGATGATGATTGAGGTCAGGTTGGGGCACTCGGCGAACGCATTACCGCCAATGCTCGTCACACCGTCTCTGATTTTCACGGATGTAACAGTGGAGCGATAATCATACCAAGGCATGGTATTCCATTCATAGTTCGGCATCGCGCCCTCACCCGTGATTTCCAGCAAGCCGTCCTCGTACAGCGTCCACGTCAGTGAACCGGTCGTGCCACTGGCTTTCACCGCCGCCGTGCTCGTGCCTGCAGTGCCTGCCGCTTGCGTAGCGGCGCTATTTGCCCCGCCGGTCCCTGTGGCGAACACAAGAATGCCAAGGGTCAACAGTAGCCCCACGCAAAGCGTGATTCCTAAAATTGTTTTTCTAAAGTGCTTGTTCATATTGAATTTCCTCCTGAATGCAACATAATGCTGATTATGTTGTATTCCGCGTCGCATAAAGTCCGTGCGGGTCAGAACCCGCCGAATTTTGGGCGTAGGGAAAAATCCCTTCCGATAGTTTTTTCAAAAAAAGCTTCAGGAGGGTTTTTCGTTATGCATATTTTTACGAAAATGCTATTTTTTTGCATTTTCTTCTTTACAAAACCGCGCTTTTGTGTTATGCTGTAAACGGATAGTTATGCCAAATGTATCGCGCCGCTATGGGATGGTACAACATAATCAGCATTATGTTGCACGTGCCGGGAGCGGCGCTTTTTGTATGTGGGCTAAAGAATCAGCCGCATATGCTCCATGCGGCGGCGGTGCTCCGTCCCGGTCGAAACAATATAAATGCGCGTGGTGTTGATACTGCTGTGACCGAGAATGTCCGCGAGCTTGGCGATGTCCTTTTCCATGCCGTAAAACACGCGGGCGAACAGATGGCGCAGGTTGTGCGGGAACACCTTTTTCGGATTGACCCGCGCCTGTTCGCACAGCGCTTTCATTTCCCGCCAGATGTTGGTGCGGCTGACCGGTCTGCCGGTGCGCGTCACGAAGATCATGCCGCCTCCAATCCCGCGTTTTGCCGCGTAGCGCAGGAGCTTTTGCCGCAATTCTTTCACGAGGAACACCGAACGGGTCTTTCCCTTGCCGCTCACGACCGCCTCGCCATGCCGCGCCGCCTCCACCGTAATGCATTTCAGCTCGCTGACGCGGATGCCCGTGCCGCAGATCGTTTGCAGAATGAGGTTCAACCTCTCGTTTTTCTTCCATGCCGCCGCCGCACAAAGCCGTTCGTACTCCGCTCGCGTCAGTTCCTTCTCCTCGGGGCAAAAGACCTGCTGTTGCAGCTTCAGCGATTTCACTCTCAGCTCGTGCCTGCCGGAGAAGGCAAACAGGCTGTTCAGGCTCGCGAGCATGGAGTTGACACTCCGCGCGGCGTAATTGCCCAGCAGGTGTTGTTTGTAGGCAATGACGGTTTCTTTTGTGACCTTGCACCCCCCGGGCGTACGCCGCGAACGCGGTCGCGTCCCGGACGTACTTCCTGACGGTCGCCGCGCTCCGCTCCTCCAACATCAGGTGCCGACGGAACTTTAGGATGCCTGTCCCGGTTAAAAATTCTTCACTCATCGTTCTCTCGTCTCTCCTTCCGCGCACTTTCCTCTATTTTACCTGAAAAATGAGCAAAACAAAAGCCGGGGTGCCGCATAAATGCGACAGTTCCGGCACATTTGATATAATTCATATATAAAATGAAGTGTTTGAGAATCAACGTCGGCTTGAAATCCCCGCTTTCTGCCCATAATAACCATATCAACCACTCGGTTTACGGAGGTTTCTATGGATGGAAAAATGATTGCGGAAAAGCGAAAAGAAAAGGGACTGACGCAGGATGCACTCGGAGCGATGCTTGGCATATCGGGTAAGGCAGTCTCAAAATGGGAGCGCGGACTGTCGCAACCGGACGGGACACACATGGTTCGCCTTATCGACCTGCTCGGTTTACCGGTTGAGCAGACGGCAGATGAAGCGGATGCACGGTTGACATTTCTTTCTACTGTCAAAAAAGAAGTGTCGCGCATTTTGTCTGTCGGAGTTATGCTTGCCGCCTGCGTCTGCTACCTGATGGGTACGATTTCAACCGACTCGACCATAGTCGCCTTTGGTTTCTCGGCGGTGGTATTCTGCTTTGACACCATGATACGGGAGAAATAAGATTTCCGAGACAGATATTTTGCATATCCGCAAAGCGCACAACTGCCGATTGTTAGGTCGGCGGTTGTGCGGTTTTCCTAAGTAGTTTTCTTCAATTCAGTCCAATTCTCTTGGATAAATCCATCAGAGCATACAAGAATCGGGCAACGGGTGTCAATGTTGTCAGCTTCGGGTCGCCCTCGCGGATACGCATGGTTCGACGGATCTCCTTGGGGATGACCACGCGCCCGAGATCGTCGATGCGGCGTACTATTCCAGTTGCTTTCATTTATAGACCCATGGCTTTTGCCTTGGCAAAAGCATCCTTTCTTGCGGTGTTGGGGCACTTTGCCCCGGCTCTCGCCACTCACTGCGACGGCGAGGGCTGTAAAACGGCGATCGAAAATTGATCTTTCCGCCGTATTTTCTGTATTTCCTCATTTCCTTCATCCCGCCGCAAAGGATTGTGGCGGCGTTGTTAGTTTTTGTCACGGGTGTGAATTTATACACCAAACAAAAAAATTTTCTCGTCCCTTTGCGCCTCGCTATTTTTCGCACCCTCTGTACAAATGCCGCGACGCGTGCTGTAATGACGGAAAAGGATCCGCCCGCGGCGTGCCATGCCCGCCTTTGCCCGGTTTTCCGCGTTTCGGTCGGTTTTGCGGAGGTGTTTTATGCCTCCGGAATGTTGTAGAAGCCGATAAGGTTGCTTTCAATGTACACGTCGGGGTTAGTGTTGGAATACCGCTCGCCCGCCTGCGCCGCGAGATTGACGACGATCGCGGGCTTGTATTCCGTGAGAATCTGCTCGATGAGAACTTTGTCCGCAAGGTTGCCGACGTCATAGCGACTGCCCGGCGGTCCCGATGCCGACGAGAAGCCGGTCGAGAATTGTTTTCTCGCCGACCGTCAAAAGCGGCTTCGAAAAATTTCCGGTCAGCGGATAGAAGCGGGTCGCATAGCCTGCGGCAAGAATCAGATATTTCATCGGTTGTCCTCCGTTTTTTCTGATGGCTCGGTAAGGCGCGGGTTCGCACATTGGGGAGCGCGATGTGGGGCGTTGCCCCAGCCCTGCCCGCTTGCGGGTGAAAACTTTAATGAGGGACAGTGAAATTTTTTGCGAGGACGCGCGAAAACTGAAAGAGTGATAGCTAAACTCTTCGGAAATCTAAAGTCGAACAGCCATTCCCTCTATCAAAGTTGCCCAAGGGTGTGGGAAACTTTTTCCCAAAAAGTTTCCCACGTCGTCCCCACGTCGTCCCCACGTCGTCCCCACGTCGTACCCCGTCCCCCACAAAACCGAAAGGACCACGCGTCGGCGCGGTCCTTTCGGCGATATTACGGTGGGAAAAATCAAAGATACGGCTTGAGGCGCTCGATATTCTGCTCCTCAAACTTGATAATGTCGCGCGCGAGCCCCAGCGCGGTCTCACTCGCATTGGTGTTCTCAAACTCGCGGAGTAGCTTGATGGTATCGGTCACGCCCATGGTCGAGCCTTGGATCATCATGTCGGCGAGGTGGCTGACGGAGGAATCCATCAGTGTATTCATCGTCGAACCGATTTTGGCGGAGACCTTGGTCATCATGCTCTCCTCCTCCGGCTTTTCGCCGGCGTCGCGGAGCAGGGCGTTGATCTTGGCGGCAAAGCTCTCATAGCCGTTGAGCTGGAGCGTCATATCGCTCTTGAATTTCACGTCCTCGACCTTCGGGAGCAGTCCGATGATGGACTCACTGCCCATCTTGACGTTCTTGAACAGCTTGCCGAGCAGCTCGGCAGTGGCGGTCTTGGTCCCGGAGGACGACATGGGGGTAGAAACTGACATGCTACATGATTCCTTTCGAAAGAAAAAAGAAACTCGGTGCCGGCACACGTCCCGCACCCGTGGGTAGTATGCGCGGGGACGTGCCGGATTATCCGTCTTTCGAGGGGGAATCAGCGGCTTTTGGGTCTGCTGATCTTCTGGGCGCGGATGTCGGCTCCGTAAAACATCAAAACATGATATTCTCCAAGCAGACGGCTGGCGATACGCTCCCAATAGCGCCGGAGTAGGTCGCCCTGCATCAGATTGGTGCTGATGATGGTCGGGTGGCGCAGGTTCAGCCGCGTGTTGATGACGTTGTGCAGAGCAGAGAGCGTGAACTGATTGGACACCTCGGTGCCGAGATCGTCCAGAATCAGCAGGTCGCAGTCGAAAAAGCGGGCGGGATCGTCGATGCCCGCGGTGATGGCGGCGGCATTGCGGAAGCGCTCCGACTCAAAGGTCGCGACCATGGTGGGGGCGCTGGCGTACAGCACGTCGTAGCCGCGGTCCAAAACGGTCTTGGCGACGGCGGAGGACAGATGGGTCTTTCCCAGTCCGGTTCCACCAACCAGGAGCAGGTTGGCGCTCGGTTCGTGCGTGTCGTCGCCCATGGTGAAATGCTCTGCATAGTCGCGCAGGGTGTGCAAAACAGAGGTCATGGCGCGCATTTCATCTCCGCGATAATAGTCCAGCGAGAAATTATCAAAAGTTTGCCGATAGAGAAGCTCGCCCAGTCCGGACGCCTCGTAGCTTGCCGCAATCAGCTTGCGGCGCAGGCAGGAGCAGACGCCGCCGTCATCCAGGATGCCGGTGTCGCCGCAACGGGGGCATTCATAGCGCACCTCGGTGTAGTCGGCGGGGTAGCCTGCCGCGGTCAGCAACTCGGCGCGACGGCGGAGCAACGCCTCGTTCTTCGCCTTGAGCGCCTCGATGCCCGCCCGACGGGATTGTTCGTTCTCGCCCGCCTGGAGGGAAACGCGCATGATCTCCGGACCGATGCCCGCCAGGAGACGATCGACCGCGGCGACCTCGGGCAGACGAGCCTCCACCTCCTGCCGACGGTTCTCGGCGCTCTCGCGGGCGGTGAGGTATTTGGTCTTGTATTCCTCCAGGATTTTGCGGTAATTTTCCTTATAGCTCATGGCAAATCCTCTTTTCTGTCATGGAATGTGTTCAGCGTTTCTTTTGATTACCGGGGTTGGATGGGGGCACGGGAATATAATCGTCGCCGAAACTGCGTCTGAGTGCGGCATTGAAAAAGTCATCGATATCAAAGCTCTTGCCGGGGGCGATTTTCTGTGCATCTGTCACGCGTTGCTCGGGCGAGTCGGCGGCTTCAATTTCGGCGAGCGTGTGCAGTCCCGCCGCCGCCCAGCGCTCCATGATGGAGTTGGCGTAGGGAACCGATGCGTTGCCCGTGGCGTTGACTGTGATCTCGTAGGCGCGGGTGATGATGTCCATGCCGTAGTGGTAGGTAAAGAGCCACGCGTCGATCATTTTCTTTTCCTTGGTGGTCAGCGCGCGGCTGCTCATGCCGAAGAGCCGACGGATCTGCCCCTCCACTTGTTCGCGCTCCTCGCGGCGTTTGAGATATTCCTGAAGCGTGCTGACGTCGGTGATGCCGTCGTCGTACAGCGAGAGCGTCAGCTTTTCGGCGTAGCGGAGGTTGTTCTTGCCGATTTTCGTGCAGTAGGCAAGGAGAAGAAGCAGGTAGTCGCCGTCCAGGTTCAGGTAGTCCAGAAGTCCGAGCAGGATGTTGATCTCGTGGGTATTAAGAATTTTGCCGCAGACGCGGGAGCACTCGTCGATCAGCGCGCTCAGCTCGCGGCGGCTCTCCAGAAGGGCGGTCAGCTCGGTGATGGTGTAGCGTGGCAGGGCGGAAAGATCGGCGATCGGGCGTGGCGTTTGCCCGGCGGACGCGGAATTCACGACCCGCGGCGCGGCAGAGGCGGCAGGAGGGGCAGAGGCGGCGGAGGTGATGATGTCAGAGCCGCCGGGAGTGATGGCAGCAGGGGTGTCTGCGCTTGCTTGGGCGGCTTTGCCTGTGTCCGCGTCCGCGGCTTGATGCGCGATTTCACACGCGACCTCGCCCGTGACATGCTCCGCGCCCCTGCCCGCGGTGGTTGATTTGCTCCGCTTTCGTGCGGGCTTCGTGCCCGTCGCGGCGTTCTCCGCCTCCAGAATCCCCGCGCCGTGCCAGAAAGACAGCGCCTGATCGACCTGCTCCGACGTACAGCCGGCGATCTCTGCCAGCGTCTCACGGGTGGGCGACGCCCCATCTGCCGTCCCGGGGGCGGCGGCAAGGGCAATCAGAACACGCAGGGCGGTAGCGTCGGCGCGTCCGAGCAGGGGGAGAGCGGCGGCAGGGAGGCTTACGACCTGTCTGCCATAGACGAAATGGTAATTCATAGCGGTTGATCCTCCTCCTTGTCGGCGGGTGGGAGCGGTTCGTCCGGCTCGCGGGCGGCAGCAGCCTCCCGGCGGGCGCAGAGGCGATAGTCCAACGTCATCAGCGAGTCGCCGAGGTGGACGTTTTCCACGAGAATGTCCCGCGGGAGCGGCAGTTCCTTGCCCGTAAAGTTCCACAGGGCGCTGATGCCGTACTCCGTCAGCTGGGTGGCTACGGTGACGGCGGCGTCCTTGGGGACGGTCAGCACGGCGAAGTCCACGACGTTCTCGCGGCAGAATTCCTCGAGCGTCGCCATGTCGCGCACCGCCTGTCCGGCGACCTGCTTGCCGACCAGCGTCCGGTCGATGTCGAACAGCCCGATGATGTCCACGCCGCGTTTTTCAAACATGGTCGCGCGCACCAGCGCCCGCCCAAGGTCGCCCATGCCGACGACGATGGCTCGCAGACCCGCGCCAACGCCGAGAATCTCGCAGATTTTGGCGTAAAGGTAATTGACGTTGTAGCCGTAGCCCTGCTGACCGAAACCGCCGAAGCAGTTCAGGTCCTGGCGGATCTGGGAGGCGGTGACGTCCATCAGCATCGACAGCTCGCCGGAGCTGATGCGCAGTTTGCCCTGGGCAATCAGCTCGCGCAGGTAGCGGAAGTAGCGCGGCAGGCGCTTGATGACGGTCGGGGAGACCGCGGTGGGGTACATATCCGGCGCGGCACCGGTGGGAGATTTATCCTTTTTTGGAGTGATATCCTGATTCATGGCGACGAGACCTTTCCGTAAATTTTGGTGGGAAGTTTCCACAGCCTGTCCACATGGCAGGCGGGAAAGTCTGTGGGGAAATGCGACCGAACCCGCGGAAAAGCGCGGTTTGCCGCGTAGGATTCGCGGAAAATCCGCAGGAGCGTTGCGGAAAAATGGAGAGAAAAGGGGGATAGGTTTTCCACAGCCTGTGGAAAACCCTGTGAAAAAGCCGGAAATCCGGTGGAAAACCTGCCCTCGGGGAGGGGAAGTCGGGGCGTCCGGGGGGATCGACCCGGCAGGACGCCCGCAAGGCTCAGTCCGCGGCGCTGGCGTTGAGCGAGGTGTCGGCGCACTGCCCCGCGAGAAGCCCGAAATACCCGGCGGCGGCGACCATGGCGCCGTTGTCTCCGCACAGCGCGGGCGGCGGGGCGATGAAGCGGACGCCGTTTGCCTTGCAAAGTGCGGTCAGCGAGGTGCGCAGATGGGAATTGGCGGCGACGCCGCCCGCGATCACAAAAGTGCGGGCGCCCGTTCTCTCCAGCGCGACGGCGGTTTTCTTGGTGATGCCGTCCACGATGGCACGGGTGTAGCTTGCCGCCACATCTGCGGGGAGAAGCGTCTCGCCGCGTTGCTCCGCCGAATGGAGCAGATTGAGCGCGGCGGTTTTCAGCCCGCTGAAGGAAAAGTCCAGGGTTTCGCCGGCGAGGGCGGGCGAGGGGAGCGCAAAGGCGCGCGGGTCGCCCTCATATGCCAGCTTGTCCAGCGCGGCACCGCTGGGGTAGGGCAGACCGATGACGCGCCCGATTTTGTCGAATGCCTCGCCTGCCGCATCGTCGCGCGTGCCGCCGATCTCGTGGATGTCCGTCTCCGTGACCACCCGGTAAAACGAGGTGTGACCGCCCGAGACGACGAGGGCGAGATAAGGCGGAGTCAGCGTCGGGTCGGCGAGGTATGCCGCGGCGATGTGCCCGTGAATGTGGTTGACCGGAACGAGAGGCAGACTGTTCGCGAATGCCAGCGATTTGGCGAAGTTGACCCCGACGAGCAGGGCGCCGATCAGCCCCGGGTGTGTCGTCACGGCGACCGCTCCGAGGTCGGGGAGCGTCAGCCCTGCGGTTTCCAGCGCCTCGTAGGTGATGCGCGAGACCGCCTCGGCGTGCGCGCGCCCGGCGATCTCCGGAACCACGCCGCCGTACAGCCGGTGGATATCGATCTGAGAGGCGATGATATTGGCGAGAATCTCCCGCGTGCCGTCCTCGTCCATGCGGACAATGGCGGCGGAGGTTTCGTCGCAGGAGCTTTCCATTCCTAAAATGTACATGAATTTGTGCCTTTCTCGGAGAACTGAATTTGCGCCTTTCGGACGCCGGACAGGGAACGTCGGACACCGAAGCCTGACCGATGGATTTGGCCGACGGGCGGATACCGGATGCCAGATTTGGGTGCCGGACGTCGGATGCGGCGTCAGAGCGCGGCGCGCAGGATGAGCGCGTCCTCGGTGGGGTGGCGATAAAAATTCTTCCGCCTGCCGCAGTCCTCAAAGCCGAGCGCGCGGTACAGGGCAAGGGCGGGGGCGTTGGAGGGGCGAACCTCCAGGTAAACAAAGGACAGCTTCCGCTCTCGCGCGGCGTCCAGCAAACCCGCGACCACGGCGCGCCCCAGCCCGCGACGGCGATGGTCGGGGTGGACGGCGACATTGGTAACGGAGCCTTCGTCGGCGGCGTAGGTCATGCCCGCATAGGCAAGCGGCGCGCCGTTCTCATCGACGGCAACGACGCCGAGCGCCCCCGGGCGGCAAAGCATGCCGAGCGCGGTTTCGCTCCACGGCTCCTCCGGAAAGCACAGCCGCTCCAGCGCGGCGCATCCGGGCAGGTGGCACGAGGCGAGTGGCAGAACGCGCGGGCAGTCCGACGCGTCTGACGGGTGGAGAGTCATATCATCGGTCCTCCCCGGGCGTGGTCAGCAGGCGGTGGAGCGTGTCATCCGCGGCGACAAAGCGCCCGGTCGAGCGGTCGTAGAGAAAATAGCGCCCGACGTTGATCTCGGTCTCCGTCCCGTCGGCGTCGCTTCCCGCGACGAACACGTCCTCGCCGTATTCCAGATAGCGCAGGGAGTACACGATGCCGGGCAGCTCTTCTGAAGAAAAGTTCAGAATGTAGCCCGCGGTGCTGGAAAGATAGGTGGGATATTCGAGCGCTTCGCCGCCGCAGAACGCGTCGCGCACGCGCGCCATCGTCTCACTCTGCGCCGCGTCCAGGGAAACCAGCAGGTCACGCGGCTTGGAGACCTTGGCGAGCGTCATGCCGGTCAGCGTGAGGGCTTCGGGGGCGGGAACGGTGAGCGTCTCGGCGCAGTAAACGTCCCCGTAAGCGGTGGTCAGCCACAGCGTGGGGTCGAGCGACGGGACGCGGTACAGCGTTTCCCGGACGCTCCCGACGGTCAGCGTGGCGTAGGCGTCGCCGTGGCTCTCTGAAAGGTAGGTCGCGGGGAGCGCGCGGTAACGGGTCGCCAGTTGTCCGCCGCCGTAGGTCTGACCGTCAAAGGTCAGCTTGGGCAGCCCGGCGGAGCATCCGGCGAAAAGCAGGGGCAAAGTCAGGCAGGCGAGCGCCAGAAGCGCGGCGGCGAGCCTTCGGAGCGTGCGGGGGAAATTTGTTTTCATGGCGCGCCTCTCAATAGCCGAACTGACCGCTCAGGGAATCGTCGTTGTCAATCCAGTCCTCGACGTTCACAATGCGGTATTCGGTGGCGCTGTCGCGGTAGACCACGGTGGTGATCCCCGCGTTGATGATCTGGCGCTTGCACATCATGCAGCTGCACATGCCCGGGACGACCGAGCCGTCGGCGGGGGAGACGCAGGACTGGTAGAGCGTCGCGCCGAGCATCTGATCGCGCCCGGCGGAGATGATGGCGTTTGCCTCGGCGTGCACCGAGCGGCAAAGCTCGTAGCGTTCGCCGCGGGGGATCTGTAATTTTTCCCGCATGCAGAAATTCAGCTCGTTGCAGTTTTTGCGTCCGCGGGGGGCGCCATTGTAGCCGGTGGCGATGATAGAATCATCCTTGACGATGATCGCGCCGTATTTCTTTCGCAGGCAGGTGCTGCGTTCGGCGACCGTTTGCGCGATGTCGAGGTAATAATTGTGTTTGGAGACTCGTTCCATGGCTTCTCCTCCTTGGGCGGGCGGCGCCCGCGGTATTATTATACCATTATATTATAAAATCTGTCGAAAATCAAGAGTTTTTTGTGGGGGGGGAGGATGCGGGGCACTTTTGGGGAGGGGATAGCCGTTTGGCATTGGATTTCTGAAGGGTTTGGCTGTCCCCTTTTTAAGTTTTCGCCCGCCTTTTTTAAAAGGCGGCGCGGGTTCAGCGCCGCGGTGCGCTGATCGCCGCCCGCAGGCGGCGAAATCCCCTACGGCATTTTCTTTTTTGATAGCTTTTTTCTTTTGTGCCTCTGGTCTCAAAAGAAAAAAGCGGCTAACAGCGCTGAAGTTACATAGGATAGCAGGTATTTTGTGCTTGCGGTTGGTGTCTACTTTGAGTTGGAGGGCTCACATGCAGGATGTGGGGGGAGAACCCCTCAAACGTCGGGGTTGCTCCCCCGCACACCCCCTACTCCGTGGCTTCGATGTGCGTCGCGCCGCAACAACGCGGCGCTTTGGCGCATTGGGGAGGGAGGCGCGGGGACGCGCCGATGACCCCTCCCCAGACCCCTCCCACAAAATTTGCTAAGATGTAGGAAGATGGGGGTTGGAAACTCTGAGAGTTTCCAACCCCTTTTAAGACAGCTCTGAAAAGAAATCTCGGCGCACAGCCAAGGAGTATGGGGAAGCGGGAAGAGGAACTTCGGCGTTTGAGATGGTCCTCTCCCCGCAAAGACAGCTAAAAGAATGTTGTTTTTGCTGTGCGGAGAAGTTAGATTTGTTTCGTTTGCTGTTGGTATGTACCTTTAGTTGGAATCTCCGATACAGGATGCGGGGAGAAAACCGGCTCAGTCGCCGCCGGTTGTTCTTCCCACGCCCCTCATTCCCCGGCTGGATGCGCGTCGCGCCGCAACAACGCGGCGCGTCAGCGCTGGGAGGGCGGCGCACGGAGTGCCGCGTGGGTCTGCGTGCGTAGCCGCAGACGGACCCCATGCCCCTCCCGGGCTTGCCGCGGTATAGAAAGCCGGGCGCGGGAAACGCCGAGCCGCGAGAGACATAGCAAAAAGCAAACCGCTCCCCCGGAGCGGTTTGCTTTTTGGAACGTCTCACGCGTTGCCTTTCTGCTTTTTTTCTTCCAATGTCTGCTTGAGCTGTGCGATCTCGTTCAAAAGCGCGGTGACGCGATCCGCCGCCTCGCGGATGGTGCCGGGCGCGTCCTTCTGCGCCTCGTCGGTATCCGCGGACGAAGCATTTTGCGCGGCGTCGGTTGCCGCGGCGTCCGCCTCTGCCTTGTCCTGCGACGGGGCTTCCGCCGGGCGGCTGTACAGCTCCTCGTAGGCGCACTTGCCGAGCGCCGTGTACGCCTCCTCCAGGTCGCTCTGACGGGCGGAGAGCTTGATGCGCAGGGCGGCGAGGTCGGTCAACTCCTCCGTCTTCTTGCCGATCTGACGCGCCAGCGCGTTGGCGCTTTGCTTGATATCTTCCCATGTGGATGTGCTCATGACAATCCTCCTTTGCTCGCGGCAATTATGCATTATCATTATACAATGCCCGGGCGGGGCTGTCAAGTATCTGTATGAAAAAGTCGCCGTGCGACATACTATGAGCGAAAAGAAAAGGAGGGAAAACAACATGGATATGGACAAAAAAACGTATCGGCGGTACGTGGACGCGCGCTCACCGCGCTCGCCCGTGGTCGGGAATTGCCTGCACGCCTTTCTCGTCGGCGGGCTGATCTGCACGCTGGCGCAGGGGCTGACGTCGCTGTACACGTCGGTGGCGCACATGCCGAAGGAGGACGCGGGGACGCTGACCTCGGTGACGCTGGTGTTCGTTGCGGCACTGCTGACGGGCATCGGGTGCTTCGACGACATCGCGCGTTTTGCCGGGGCGGGGACGCTGGTGCCGATTACGGGCTTTGCCAACGCGGTGGTCTCACCGGCGATCGACAGCCGCGCGGAGGGACTGGTGCTCGGCGTCGGAGCGAAAATTTTCACGGTGGCAGGTCCGGTCCTGCTTTACGGCACGCTGGCGGGCGCTGTCTGGGGTGTCATTTGGTTTATCCTCCGGCTGTTCTGAGTGCGTTGAAGCCTCCGAATGGGGCGAACTGCTCCGGATTGCGCGGCGGGATGCCTTTTATGAGAGCGCACGGCGGGCGGCGCGCAGACAGGCTTCGGGCTCGTCGCACAGGATGAGCAGAACGTAGCGCCCGAGGACAACCACCTGCCCGCGATCGACGACCGACATCGTGTCCGATGTCAGCGTCGTGCCCGAGGTCAACGCTGCGTCCGACGATTTTGATGCGCCCGATGGCGGTGTCGGAGCGAAGTTCACTCCCGCCCCCGGTTGCTCTCCCGCCGCATTTCCGTTCCACGAACGGCGCAGAAGACTCAGACGGCGCAGGAGCATATCGGCAACCGCCGCCGTGTCCGAGCGGTTGGCACAGCGCAGGACGATCCACTCCGCGGGCGAGGCGGCGGTCGAAAACCGCATGGCGCCGTCCTCGACAAGCGCCAGCTCCCACGGGATGGCGTCAGTCTCTGTGTCGCTCCTGCCGAACGCCGCCCGCAAAAGCGCGGGGGGTGCCGTGCGGACGGTCGTGCCGCCTTGGGCGTCGGAGCTGTCCGCCGCCCCGGAGACCGGGGCATGGGACGCGGCACCGGGGGTCAGGTAGACGTCCCCGGCGGGGTGGTCGGCGTCGGCGGCGACCATGGCTTCCAGGAGAGTGAGTGCCGACGTCCGGCGGGGTGGGGCACAGGCGCTGAGAAGCAACAGATTCAGCACGCCGGAAAGCGTCAGGACGACGAGCAGGATGGCGGAAACCAGACGCTTGCACCGAGGAGTCCGCGCGGACCCGGCGGGGGGACGTTTGTGTGCAAAAATCAAAGAAATCACCTCACGTTATGGTATGCGCGGGGTGCTGTTTTTATGTGGCGCGGCGCGAAATCCACTTGACGGGAGGGGCGGATTGTGTTACAATGGAAAAAACATGAAAAGCGGAGGCACAATGCGCCATGAGATTTTGCCCGCAGGACCTGCGGCTTCCCGCCTGGGGACCGTACAACAAGCGCTACCTCGGCGCGTCCCATGTGACCGACCCGGCACTGGGATTGCGCTTTGACGTCAACTTGTTTCCCGGCTTTTATCAGCGCTCGCTGATGATTCCGCGGGATGTTGCCGACTGCGGTGCCAAGGCCATGCACGCGTCGGTCGATCTCTCCTACTTCTGCTATCGGTACGAGCTGGAATGGCGGGATCAGGTCTATATCGACGCGGAATTTCGCTCCGACGGCGCGGACATGCACATTCTGTGTCACTGCCGCAACCGCACCGACCAGCCGCAGACGCTTTCGCTCAACGCGCTCATGAGCATCCACGCCTGCTCGTTTGAGCACCGGGAGAGCATTCCGCTTGCGGCGCACGTGGGCGAGGGCTGCCGCTACATCGATGCGGTAGATCACGCCGAGGCGGTCTGCGGCGGCAACATTCCCGCGGACGGACTGCGCCGTGGGGAGCGTCGCGGGGACGGCTTTGTCGGCGGTGGGTTTTTGTCGCACGAGTTTTTCTGCCGCGAAGGACACCGGGTATGTTATCGCTTCGCGCCGACCGCGACCGACGCTGTCGGAATCCGCTACCGCAATTCCGGAGACGCGGCGGCGGAGCTTTTGCTGACCGTGGGGGACACCTCGCTTCCGGTCTCCCTGCCGCCGTCGGACGGCGTGCGCTATGAGGTCGTCACTCTCCCGACGGGAACGGCTAAGGCGGCGCAGACGCTCCGGGTGGAATGGCGGGCAGGCAAGGCGGACATCGACGGCTTTGTCCTCGGAGGGGAGGAGGCGGTGCGCGCCGCGTCCTTTGAGCCGGCGTTTGACGGATTTTCCCCGACGGTCACGCCGTGTGAGGGCGGGGCACAGCTGTGGTTCGGACGTTACGGCTACCGCGTGCGGACGAGCGGCGCGACTATGATTCTGCGCGAAATTTATTCCGAGGACCCCGGAGTGGTTCTGGAATCGAGCATCCACAGCCACGTACAGCGCGTCTTCGGCGATCGCCGGGAGCGCAAGAATGTGGACTTTTTCCTGCGTCCCATCTTTTTGGACGCGATGAGCGAGCAGACGCTGGAGATTACGGTCACGGCGCTCACCCCGTACGACGCGCCCGACGCGCATGAGAACGTCGCCGCCGACCCCACCCCTGCCGACCCGGTCTGCAACCCTGCCGGAGAGCGTTACCGCGTCTCGCAGACGGTCATCGGCGCGATTACGCTGACCAACGTGGTCTACCCCATTTACTGCAACCGCGCGTACATCCGCCACAACACCCCCGGGCGGCAGTGGGACAGCCTGTACACCTGGGATTCCGGTTTCATCGGCATGGGGCTGGCAACGAAAAGTCTCGCGCGCGCCACGGACTGCCTGAATACCTATCTCCCGCCCGCGGACGCCTATCCGGACGGACCGTATATCCAGCACGGCACGCCGCTTCCGACGCAGATTCTTCTGATGGCGGAAATCTTTTCCCGCGGGGGAGATATGGCGTTTTTGCGGGAGTTCTATCCCCGCGCCCGGCGGCAGTACCGCTTCATCGCCGATCGGCGGACGGGACCGCGCGCACAGGGCGTCGGCATTTTCAACCTGTGGGATGTGTTCTACAATTCGGGCGGCTGGGACGATTACCCGACGCAGGTGCTCGTGCACAAAAATCACCTGGAGGATTGCGTCAGTCCGGTCGTGAATACGGCGATGACGGCGCTGTGCGCCCGGATTCTGCGCGGCTTTGCCCGACTGCTCGGCGAGCCGACGGTGGAATATGACGCGGATATTGAAGCGATCGACCACGCGCTCAACACCCGGGCGTGGGACGAGCCGAGTGGATACTACGGCTACGTCCGGCGAGGCGAGGACGGCTCGGTCGGCATCCTGTACGACGGCGGCGTCAACGCCGACATGGGCATGGACGGCGTGTACCCCTACGTTGCCGGCGTCTGCCCCGACGAGCGGGCGGCGCGGCTTCTCGACAACGTCCGGGCGGGCATGATGACCCCGTACGGCGTCAGCGTCGTGGACGTCCGTGCGCCATATTACAGCCGCGAGGGGTACTGGAACGGCGCCATCTGGATGCCGCACCAGTGGATTCTCTGGAAGGCGCTGCTGGATCACGGCGAGTGCGGGCTGGCTTGGGACATCGCGCGCACGGGACTGGAGGTCTGGGAGCGGGAGGTCTCGCTGACCTACAACTGCTACGAGTGCTTCCTGATTCAAAACGGGCGGGGAGTCGGTTTCCATCAGTTCTCGGGACTCTCCACCCCCGTGCTCCTCATGTGGTTTGAGGCGTATTTCCGCCCGTTTACCGTGACCGGAGGCTTCCGCGCCGTGATTACGGACCGACGGCAGGAGGGCGACGCGTTTTCGTTCCGACTGCGGACGGACGCGCCCGCACCTTGCGTGCTTCTGTGCCTGCCGGAAAATCTCCCGCCGCTGACGCCGGAGACGGAGAACGTCACCGCCACCCCGATGGTGCCCGGCACGTGGGCGTTGCGCTTTACCGACGCGGCGGACGTGACGGTGCGTGTGACTCCGACGGCGGACCGCACGGTCCTGCGCGTGGAGGCGGCGGGCGTCTGATTCCGGGTAATCAAAATTCCCCACGCGCGGCGCGGGAGGATTTTCGGGATATGAAATCAAAGGGGCGCAAAAACTCATTGAGTTTTTGCGCCCCTGACTGCCGAATCCCGACCGATATTTTTTGAGGGGCTGGCAAAGAACTCATGTTCTTTGCCAGCCCCTTTGTGCTTTTTTCTGTGTACAGATCAGAAGAAAACGCCCTTTGCCTTTTCCTTGATCTCCTGCGACGCGGCGAACGGAATCCGCGTGGTGTAGCCGTTCTTGGCGGCGACGATCTTCTTGGTGGGCCAAGCGAAAATGTCCTTGTTCCACTCGTTGATCGTGTCGTTGTACAGCTCTCTTGCCGCGGTGATCTCCCGTTGCAGGTACATGTTCTGCTGCATCGCGTCCATGATTTCCTTGTGCGCGGCGAGGTCGGGGTAGTGCTCGACGGCGACGTTGATGTTCCGGGAGAGCGTATCTACCTGTCCGCCCAGCTCGTTACGCGCGGCATCGGAGTCGCCGACGTTGCCCGAACGGTATTTTGCGATATTTTCGAACGTGCTCTTGTCCAGGTCGATCGCCTTGTCGAGAAGGCGTGCGCAGTTCTGAAGAACCATTACGCGCTGCTCCAGATAGTTGTCGATCTGCGAGGCGTTTCTCTGAATCTTCTGCTGGAGCTGGTCAAAGTGCTTCTGCGCGTTGATCTTCATGAACAGGAAGATCACACCGGGGATGATCCCGCAGACCCAGAGAAGAATCTCAAAGATCTTCGAGCCGACTCCCACCTCGGCGGGAATTTTTTTGACGATGACATTGGTGTCAAGACCCTCTTCGCGGATCTCGGGGTTGAGTTCGTCCAACTGATTTGCCATGTTTTTTCTCCCTTATGTAAAAATTTTCGTTAAGGTGTTCCCGCACAGTTCCGGCGGTGCCTTAATTGAAGATACAGATGCTGTGGCGCTGTGCCAGAATATTGCGGCTCTCCGCCTCCTGCGCCGTGGCGACGAAGAAAGTCTTGTTCTGTTCGAGCGGGAGGTATTCATCCCACTCCACGGGAACGTTGTGGTAGCGTCCGTCCCCACCGAATACCGCCACGAGGTCCATGCGCTTTTCAATGTCGTAGGAGTAGGCAGTCACGTTGATCTCGTCGGCGGCGTCCGCGGAACGGACAAATGACGATTTCAGAATCGCGGGCGTCTTGGTCTGCGGGTGAACGACCTGCTCGGGGCTGACCATGTTGGCGAGCGCCTCACATTCGTCACAGGAGTATTTCTGCGCGTAGTCCGGAATGGGCTTGAGAGAATGGACGGGGCGCTCCTGGTAGACGGGAATTGCCCACAGCGGCGCGAAATCGAAATACACCGCCTTGAAAAAGTCCGCGTTCTTGCGGGTGAAATTGTCCTTGATGATGTCGAAGGAGTAGGAAACGTAGTCGGCGGGGGAGAGCAGAATCGCGCGCCCCTGACTGTGCTCGGTGATGATCTTGTTCGTCCGGTTGTGCTTGATGAAATCGAAATCATCCCCGTACCCGGTTCCCGAGCGGATGAGATCGACCATGTTGGTCTGCGCCAGCGGGGTAAAGAGCGTCCGGAACTGCACCTCGTCGGTGCGGTCGAGCGCGTCGAACAGCACCTCGAAATCCGTGTTGGACATGCTCATGAAGTCACGGTTGTCGCGGATGGCGTCGTCGGTCAGCTTGTCGAGCCGCTTTTCGCCCTTCTTGATGTACTTCTCAATCTCCTTGTCATTCATCCGCTCCAGGTGTGTGGCGTTGCGCGTGAACGAAAGCTCTGGTCCGCCCTGCGCGCAATAGTAGAGGACTACCTGCGTGCGGTAGAACGGTTTGGGCTTGACCAGCGTTGCGTGGAGCGTCTGCGAGCGGGTGCGGGTGTGCATTTTGCCGTCACTGCCGCGATAGTGCTCCGTCCAGTGGATGGTCTTGTAGCCGTGGTAGGTCTCCTGTCCCATGCGGTGGATGCGTTTGTTTTCAAACAAAAACGGGTTTTCGTTGTACTGACCCGCCAGCACGTCCACGGCAGACTGCTCGTTGTTGTCGCGGTCGTCGAAGTCATAGTTGACGGTCATGTCGGACTCCTGATCGACGGTGAAGCACGAGGCGAAGGAGAGGGATGGGATGGTGGATTCGATGATGGTCAGCGCGTCGCGGTCGGTGAACAGCGCGCACAGCGGCGCCATCTGCTCATGCGCCAGAGCGAGCAACTCTGCCGCCTTTTTTTCGGCTTGCGCGATCTCCTCCCGCATGGCTTTGATCTTGGGGGTGATCTTCAGAATGACCAGGGGGATGAGAATGATTGTGATGATTGCGAGCACGCGCAGAAACCGCCACAGATTGAGCTTTTTGCGCAGTTTTTTTAAGAATTCGCCCAGCTCATCGTACTCCTTGACTGTTTTGCGGTTTTCCTCGATGTTCACGCCGGAGCGTGAGACCAGCTCGTCGAGGAATTTTGCGGTGTTGTCCGCGTGAAGGCTTTTGAATTTTTCGTCGTATTCTTCCTGTGGGTTATAGATCATAGAATTCATATAGCGATACCAAGCCTCCTTTGGGGACATTATACACTATTTTTCGACAAATGTAAAGGGGCGGAGGGCGACATGGAAAATTTTTTAGGGAAAAGCTTGGGGAATGAAGCCGCGCCTCCAAAAATTTCGCGGTCTTTCTCCAAAGTTTCCGCTGTCCCTCTTTTAAGTTTTCGCCCGCCTTTTTCAAAAGGCGTTCGCCCGCAAGCGGGCAGGCGTGGGGCGAAGCCCCATGTCGCCGCCCGCAGGCGGCGAAACCTTGCGGCATTTTCTTTTTTGGCAGCTTTTTTCTTTTGTGCCTCCGGTCTCAAAAGAAAAAAGCGGTTGAAAGCGCTGAATTGTTTAGGATTGTAGGTGTTTTGTGTTTGTGGTTGGTATCTACTTTTAGTTTGGGTCTATGATGCAGGATGTGGGGGGAGAACCCCTCAAACGTCGGGGTTGCTCCCCCGCACACCCCCTACTCCAAGGCTGGATGC
>CAKSNQ010000013.1 GCA_934476315.1 uncultured Eubacteriales bacterium | reverse complement strand
GGGAGAACCCCTCAAACGTCGGGGTTGCTCCCCCGCACACCCCCTACTCCAAGGCTGGATGCGCGTCGCGCCGCAACGACGCGGCGCGTCAGCGCTGGGAGGGCGGCGCAGGTGTGCGCCGATGACCCCTCCCCATACCCCTCCCCGGGGTCGCTGAAATGTAAAATGAGTGCTATCGTGCTGACCTGCCGCAAAAAGCCTTGACTTAGAAAGGAAAATCCGTTATAATAATAAAGAAAAACGGGAGAGGAGGGAATGCTGATGTGTGAGACGCGTGAGGGCGTCGGAGCGCCGAAAGTTTCGGAAGAGACAGATGGCTCGAACGGTGCGGAGGCTACGGAGATCGCGGAGACCGCGAAGCTCGCAGAAGTTGAAGAAGTTGCAAAAAGTGCGGATGCCGCGGAAGTCGAGAAAGTCACGGAAACCGCAGAGAGCATTGAGACTACCGCGCCCACCAAGGAAACGCGCAAGTCGCGCACGACGCGGAGAGCGGGCGAAGTTTCCGATTTCCGTCGGACATCGGGACGTATCGGCATGGCGATGCTACTGTTTCTCATCCTGTTCTACGGGCTGGACGTTGTTGCGCTTTTGCTGTTGGCTGCCGTGCCGATGGGCGAGGTAGGGGAGAAGCTGATCGACAGCGCGACCTATTTTCTCTCCTTTGCACTGCCCGCGATTTTTCTGTGGCTGATTACTCCGCGGCGGGAACGCTCCCCAATGCCGCTTTCCCCGCAACTTCCTCCGCGCCTGTGGCTTCTGATTCCGGCGGGGCTTGCGGTCATTTTGTCCTCCGCCATCGTTAACAGTCAGGTGCTCGCGTGGATCGGTTATCCGTCCTCCTCGGGGGCTTCACATTACGGCATGACGGCGACACAGGGCGTTCTGCTCTTTATCTCAACGGCGGTCGTTCCGGCACTTTGCGAGGAGCTGTTGTTCCGCGGCGCGATTTTCTCGGCGCTCCTGCCGTACGGAAAGACGACCGCAGTGCTGGTCAGCGCGGTGTTGTTTGGGCTGATGCATCAAAACATTGCACAGATTTTTTACACGACTATGGCGGGCGTGGTTCTCGGCGTGCTGTGCGCCCGGAGCGGTTCGATCTGGGCGGGCGTGCTGTTGCACTTTTTCAACAATTTTATCGCAGTCATCGAGGATATTCTGATGGCGCGTCTGCCGTCGCTGACCGCGCTTCGCCTGTGCGCGATACTGGAGGTCGCGGTCATTGGCGTCGGACTTTTGGCGCTGGCGGTTCTGCTTGGAAAACCGGAAACGGTGCGCCTCACCGACGGCTTTGACGAGGCGCCTGCAAAGGGTGGCGTCGGCGTTCGGGCGTTTTGCTCGCCTGCCATGGTGGTATTTGTTGTTTTGGCGCTGGGGCAGATAATCTATTTTACTGTGATTTACGCGTGGCGTTGAGCAAGCGCGACGAGATAATCGGAAAGGGGCGTTTTCATGAGTAGCGGAAAGCGTGACCGGGCATCCGGGGCGGGAGATAAAACGGCGCCTTCGGTTGAGTCGGTGCGGGGGTGCCCGGAGCAGGAGGACGAGTCCTTTATGGCGCTGGCATTGGCGCAGGCAAGGCTCGCTTACGATATGGGCGAGGTCCCCGTAGGGGCGGTCGTTGTCCGCGATGGGGCGGTGATTGCCGCCGCGTGCAATCGTCGGGAGACCGATCGTGTGGCTACCGCCCACGCGGAGCTTCTCGCCATCGAGGAGGCTTGCCGCGTGCTCGGCGGGTGGCGATTGTCCGACTGTACGCTGTATGTGACGCTGGAGCCTTGCCCAATGTGCGCGGGGAGCATGATCAATGCCCGCGTGGGGCGGGTGGTGTTCGGCGCCAAGGACGCCAAGGCAGGCGCGTGCGGGAGTGTGTTGAATCTGAACGCGTACCCGCTCAACCATCATCCGCAGATTGTCGGCGGTGTTCTTTCCCGTGCGTGCGCGGAGCTGCTGTCGGATTTTTTCGTCGGCAAACGGCAACCGCCGTCCGGGGCATGAGGGAGACGGGCGCGGCGCATACTACCTTTAGAAAGGTGGTGATTGACCGTGCAAAACAAACGCGGGGCAGAGGACGACCGACAGGATGACATCCGTCCGGAACAGGGCGGGGAGCGTCCGCTTCCGACGGGGCTGATGATGGCGTTGGCGCAGAACATGCACGCCATGGAGCATTTTGCCGCGCTCAGCGAATCCCAGCGGGAACGGCTCATTGATGCTGCCGCCCAGACCCATTCGCAGTCGCAGATGCGGTCGCTGGTGAGCAACATGGAGCAGTTTATGAATTGAATCGTTCGGCTTGGTGGTGAAAACCTGACGGTGGTCAGGCATCTGCCAAGCCGTTTTGGGGGATATGGAGTATGTCGTGGGAAACTTTTTAGGAAAAAGTTTCCCACACCCTTCAAAAACATTTGTAGAGGGATAGGCTGTTCGACTTTAGGGTTCTAAAGGATTCAGCTATCCCTCTTTTTAAGTTTTGTCCGCTTTCTTTCGAAATTTTGCTGTCTCTCATTAAAGTTTTCGCCCGCCTTTTTCAAAAGGCGGCGCAGTGGAGGGCGCGTAGCCCTCCTCGCGCTCCGCAGAGCGCGAAACTCCCCGGCATTTTCTTTTTTGTGGATTGTCCGCGGCGGGTACTGCCGCGGCAATCGGTTTTCTTTTGTGCCTCTGGTCTCAAAAGAAAAAAGCGGCTGAAGATGCTGAAATTGCAGGGGATAGCAGGTGTTTTATGTTTGCGGCTGGTATCTACTTTGGGTTGGAGCGCTTTTGCGCAGGATGTGGGGGAAGAACCCCTCAGGCGTCGGGGTTGCTCCCCCCACGCCCTCCACTCCAAGGCTTGGATGCGCGGCACATTGGGGAGGGCGGCGCAGGGAGTGCCGCGTGGGTCTGCGTGCGTAGCCGCAGACGGACCCCACACCCCTCCCGATGGTTCGCTGAAATATAGGAAACTGGGCGAGGGAAAACTCCTGGCGAGTTTTCCCTCGCCGCTGGAGAAAGCGCGCGGGATAGCCGCTGAAATGCGGCGTACAGCCAAGGAGTGTGAGGAGGCGAGGACCGCGGCAAGCCGCCGAACTTCGGCGTTTGAGATGGTCCTCTCCCCGCAAAGACCGCTGAAAGAATGTTGTTTTTTGCTATGGAAAAAATTCAGATGTCTTTCGGTCGCTGTTGGTTTGTACTTTGGGTTAATAGACTTTCATGCAGAATGTGTGGGGGAGAATCGGCTCAAACGCCCGCGCCTGCCGTGTAGCGTAGGCGGCTCCCCCGCGCCCCATTCGCCGGGCACTGTGCGACTTTTTGTGGTTTCTTTGCTTCCTCCCGCCCGCATATGCCGCGAAAGACAATCGCCGCCGCGCTGTCGGATGGCGGCAATCCCTTGACAAGTGCGCCGCCTGTGTGGTATACTGAAACAAATCAGTGAAACAAAATATAGGCAACGTCTCCGTGAGCGCGACTGTTGCCGGGAGGGATTCGGCATGGCAGAGACATTTACAATGAAGCTGGCGGGGCTTTCTGTCCGCGTGGAGTGCCGTGACCCGTGGGTGCGCGAGTTTTGCGACGCGTACGTCTGCCCCGATCCGGTTCCTGAACCTGACTTTTGCGTCGGGACGACCGAGGAGCAGGTGCGCGCGCAGTGCGCGGAGGCACAAACCATGGGGGGAAGCATCGAAACCGCGTATGCCGAGTCCCTTTGCCTGTACCGCGAGATCGCGGAAAGGTTGCCGTATTACGATCGGTTTGTATTTCATGGCGCGTGCATTGCGCTGGATGGCAAGGGCTATCTGTTTACCGCGCCGAGCGGGACGGGAAAGTCAACGCACATCCTCCTGTGGCGGCAATATTTCGGCAACCGTGTACGTATTGTCAACGGGGACAAGCCGATTCTTCACCTGCTTCCGGACGGAAGCGCAGAGGTCTGTTCCACGCCGTGGGCGGGGAAGGAGCGTTGGCAGCGCAACCGTACCGTTCCGCTTGCCGGGCTGTGTGTTCTGGAGCGCGGGACGTTCAACCGCACCGAGCCTCTGGATGTCCTTTCCCACCCGGAACTGCTCGTGCGACAGACCTATTTGCCGCAGGACGCGCGGGCGGCGGGGCGCACGCTGGAGCTGTTGGGACGCCTCGGGGCGGCAGGCGGCGTCCGGTTCTGCCGACTGTGGTGCGATATGAGCGAGGAGGCGGTTCGCGTCTCGTGGGAGGGACTGACAGGCAAAAAGCTCACGCAGGATGCGGTATCCGGACAAGAAACAAACGGGGAAAAGGAGAGCGGAGATGAAGATTAAAGAAGGATTTGTCATGCGGCGCATCGGAGACGGCGGCGTGGTCGTGGCGGTCGGCGAGGCGAGCAAGAGCTTTCACGGCATGATTAAGCTGAACAAGACGGCGGCGGACATCTGGTCGTGCATCGCGGACGGAAAAACGGAAGCGCAGGCGGCGGAGTTCCTGACCGAAAAGTACGAGGTGGACGCCGAGACCGCCCGCGGCTCGGTCGATGCCCTGATCGCGCAGATGCGGGATAACGGAATACTGGTGCCATGACCGGCGAGCAAAAATCGGTCCGCACGATCGAACAGCTCCTTGCCGAGGAGGGCATTTACCTGTGCCCGACGGTGGGGAAAAGCATGGAGCCGCTCCTGCGCGAACGGCGCGACACGGTGCAGATTTCCGCTCTGCGGGCGTCTCCGCGCCGTTATGACGTTGTGCTCTATCGGCGGGAAGGGGTGTATATTCTGCACCGCATTGTCCGCGTTCTGAAGGATGGGGGCTATGTCATCCGCGGGGATCATTGCCTGCAAAATGAATACGACATCTCCGCGGGGCAGGTGCTCGGCGTGATGACCGCGTTCTGGCGCGGAAATCGGTTCGTCCGCACGACCGATCTCCGTTACCGCCTGTGGGTACGCCTGCACTGCGCGCTTTACCCGGTGCGCCGGGGTTGGCATGCGATGCGTGCGCTGGGAGGGCGCGTCCTCCGTCGCCTTGGGCTATGTCGGGGGTGAGAGCCTTTACCGTTTTTCGGAATTTGCGGCACCTTTCTTGACAAATGCGGTGGTTTGTATTACAATGATAGTATAACGTGCCACGCGCCCGAATTCTGATACCGGAGTTTTAAGATCATGATGGAAATGCAACAGGAAGCACACGAAATGGATTTACGGGAATTGATCGTTCCCGTCCTGAAAAAATGGTGGTTGCTTCTGATAACCGCGGTGTTGGGCGCGGCGCTGGCGCTGGGCGGAACGGTCTATTTCAAAACGCCGGTCTATACGGCGGTGGCGAAAATGTATGTGAACAACCGGAAGATTTCGGTGGGAAGTATTACGACGTCGGACCTGTTCGCGTCGCAGAGCCTGGTCAAAACCTACGCCGAAATCCTCAAGACCCGCGACATGATGTTGCTTGTCCGGGATGCCTATCAGGAAAAGTACGGGACGACGCTTCGCTACTCGCCGGAGGTCATGATCGACATGGTGTCGGCGGGGGACGTCAACGGGACGGAGGTGTTCGCCATCCGTGTGCAAAGCACGGACGCGCAGGAGGCAAGCAACCTCGCCAACGTCATCACCGAGGTTTTGCCGGTGCGCATTGCCGGAATTATTGACGGCTCGACGGTGCGGGTGGTGGACAGCGCGGTTCCGCCGCGCGAAGCATCCTCTCCGCATTATGCGCGGAATACGGTGGTCGGACTGCTGGCGGGACTGGCGTTCGGGATTCTTCTCGCTGTCCTGATGCGGTTGCGGAATGACCGGGTGGACTCCGAGGAGTGCATCAAGCGGATGTTCCACGACGAGATTCCCGTGCTGGCAATCATCCCCGATGTCAACAGCCACATGGCGCGGAAGTATCGCCCCCGCTGAACACCCGGGACACAAAAACGAACAAAGCAAGGATACATATACGTGAAAAAAGAAGAAAGTATACAGAGAGAGCGGGCAAAGTCCCGCGACCACAAGCGGGTGGGCGCAGAGCTGGACTTTTTGTCCCGCGAGGCGTACAACCTGCTCCGCACGAATCTGTCGTTTGCCCTGCCGGACAAGGAGGGCGGGAAGATCATCGGCGTGACCAGCTCCAACCCCCAGGAGGGCAAGAGCTTCACCTCGATCAACCTGGCGTATTCTCTGGCGGAGGCGGGACATCGCGTCATCCTGATCGACGCAGATATGCGGCGCCCCTCGGTCAACGCGGTGCTGGAAACTCCCGGTGCGCCGGGGCTGTCCAACATGCTCTCCGGTGGGGACGATGCCTGTATCCACAAGGGCGTGTTGCACGAGGGGCTTTCTGTGCTCTTTTCGGGAGACATCCCCCCCAATCCCGCGGAGCTGATTGGTTCGGCGCGGATGAAGAAGTTGCTGGCGACGCTCGCGGGGCAGTATGACTATGTCATTGTGGACCTTCCGCCGGTCAACTGTGTTTCCGACCCTTTGGCGATTTCCGGGGGGCTGGACGGGATTGTGATGGTTCTCCGCCATCGCAAGACGCGCCGCGCGGAGGTTCGTGAGGCGGTCAATCAGTTGCAATACGCCGGCATACGGATTTTGGGCATTGTGTACAACGGCTATACCCGCAGTAGCGGGGTGTATGCGAGACGCGGCGGAAAGTATTATGGTTCCTACGGGGCGACCGAGCGCTGAGTTGAAGGAAATGCCCGCGGCATTGCTTTGTCGACAGTCGTTTTCGGTCTGCGTGCGGCGGTCGGTAATCATCAATTAACGTTCAACGTTCAACGCTGGCGCCTAACGGTCAATGGTTTGTGCGGTGCGCGGATAATGCAAGGAAAGGCGGGTTGCTATGAGCACGGAAGAGAAGAGAGGGACGGTCAAGAAACCGCTTCTGACAATTTTAATGATTTTACTCCTCTGCCTGATCTGGGGCAACTCCCTGCTTCCTCTGCGGGCGTCGGAGCATATCAGCGCGTTTGTGGCAACGTTTTTTGGCGTGGATGCCGAGGAGGGAGCGCCGTATATCCGTGAGTGGGTTCACTTTGTGAAATTCTGTGCGCTGGGATTGGTTCTGACGCTGTACCTGCGTTCGCGCCCGTCCGACCGACGTTCCCGCGCCCTGGCGCTTGGCGGTGGCGGAATGTTCTTTTCGCTGATGGATGAAACCTTGCAGATGTTCAACGGGCGTACCGCTTCCGTCAAGGACATGTGGATGGACATCGCCGGGTTCGCGCTCGGAATTCTGCTGTTGCATCTGATTGATTTTGTGCGTGAGTTTTATCGAGTTCACAGAAAAAAATAACGGATTTTGCAAAATGTCCGGGGCACTGCCACGTCGCAGGTGCTCCGGCTTTGCTTTTGGGGCGACGGAGGGACGAGGGCGACGGGGGGATGGGAAAACGATGTGGGAAACTTTTTCCCAAAAAGTTTCCCACGCCCTTCAAAAACTTTTATGGAGGGAATAGCTGTTTGATTTTAGGTTTCTAAAGGGGATAGCTGTCCCTCTTTTTAAGTTTTTGCCCGCCTTTTTCAAAAGGCGGTGGGGGCGGGGGACAACGCCCCGCGTCTCGCTCCGCTGAGCACGAACCACCGGGGCGCGAACCGGGGAATTGTCGAAACCCTGCAGCGCTTCTTGACAAGTCCCGGGGAGTGTGGTATCATGTAACATGAGAAAGTGTGGCTGTGCACCGCGCAGACACAGACGGAGGAAGGAAAGATGCGGGCAGAGGAACAACTGTTGCGGGCGCGCGAGGAAATTCTGCGGCTGGATTCCGCGATGGCGGAGCTGTTTGAGCGACGTATGGCGGCAGTGTCGGAAATCGGGGAATACAAAAGACAAAAGGGACTTCCCATCTATGACCCGGCGCGGGAGCAGGTGGTTCTCACAGAGGGGCAGAAGCGGATCGGGGAGGAGGCGCTCCGTCCGTATTACGCGGCTTTTTTGCGCGAGATCATGAGCATTTCCCGCGCATGGCAGGAGCGTAGCATGCCCGCGCCGGGCGACGGGAAACGGGGAGACGTACGAGCTCTTTCCGTTCTCTCCACGCGGGGGGCGTACCGTGTGTGGGTCGGGCGGGGCGTTCGTTTGGAGCTTTCCGATGTCCTCGACGCATATCGACGCGTACTGATCGTGACCGATGACGGCGTTCCGGAGGACTACGCGGCGCAGATTGCAGGGCAGTGCTGCCCGGGGAGCGCGGTGGTGGTGACACTTGCCGCGGGGGAGGCGAGCAAGTCGCCCGCCACGGTCGAGCGGCTGTGCGCGCGCATGCTGTCCGAGGGCTTTGACCGGCATGATTGCGTGGTGGCGGTCGGCGGAGGCGTGGTAGGCGACGTCTCGGGCTTTGCCGCGTCGTGCTATATGCGCGGGGTGGATTTTTACAATGTTCCGACGACTCTGCTCGCGCAAATCGACGCTTCGGTCGGCGGGAAAACGGCAGTCAACCTCGGTGGTGTGAAAAATGTGATGGGGGCGTTTTACCCCCCGCGCGGTGTGTTCATCGACCCGGAGGTGCTGGAAACCTTACCGCCTCGACAGCTTGCCGCGGGATTGGCTGAGGCGATTAAGATGGGGCTGACCTCGGACGCGGCGCTGTTTGAGCTGATCGAGCGGGAGAATCCCGCGGACAGGGACGTGCTTGACCGGGTGATATGGCGCGCGCTTTGTGTCAAGACTGCCGTGGTCGAGGCGGACGAATATGACGCGGGTCGGCGCCAGGTTCTGAACTTCGGGCACACCATCGGGCACGGCGTGGAGAGCGCCATGCGGGGCGCGTGGTTGCACGGCGAGGCGGTCGCGGTCGGGATGCTCCCGATGTGCGCGACAGACGTACGGACGCGGCTGATCGGCGTGCTCAGAAAATGCGCCTTGCCAACGGAAATTCCCGGTGGGACGGCGGCGATCTGCGACGCCATTGCCCATGACAAAAAGTGCGCGGGTGATCTCGTGACAGTGGTTTTTGTCCCGCGCGTGGGAGAACATGAACTGCGACATGTCCCGGTGGTGTCGCTGTGCGACGAGGTTCGTTGCTTTGCGGACGGGACGGGAACGATTTGATTGAATTTTGGTGGCAAGTCGGAAATGCGGAAAGGAGCCTTGCGGGGCATAGGTGACAGGAATGGGAAACGTCTGGGGACGGGCGGTCAGAGTGACACTGTTTGGGGAGAGCCACGGGGAAACGATTGGCGCGGTACTGGACGGTCTGGCGGCGGGGGTCGCGGTTAATGACGCGGACATTGCGCGGCAGCTTTCGTTGCGCTCCCCCGGCGGCATCGGCTCGACCGCGCGACGGGAGCCGGATGATTTTCGCGTGGTCAGCGGTGTTCGCGCGGGCAGATCGACGGGTGCGCCGATTACCGTGCTGATTCCGAACCGCGATGTCAAAAGCGAGGATTACGATTCCGTGGGAACGGTGGTTGCGCGCCCCGGGCATGCGGATTTTACGGCGGCGGTCAAATATCGCGGCTTTGCCGACGCGCGAGGCGGAGGGCACTTCAGCGGCAGACTGACGGCGGCGCTGGTGGCGGTCGGGGCGATTGCGCGACGGGCGCTGGAGGATAAGGGAATCCGTGTGGCGACGCACATTGCCCGGCTCGGCGGTGTGGCGGATCGTCCGTTTAGCGCAGAGAACTTAGCGCAGGACATGGAGCGGGTGAACGGGGAGCTGTTTGCCGTTCTGGATAACGCGCGCGGCGAGGCGATGCGGGCGGAGATCGCGCGGGCGGCGGAGGACGCGGACAGTCTGGGCGGCGTGCTGGAAACCGTCGTGACCGGTCTGCCGGTCGGCGTCGGCGAGCCTTGGTTCGAGGGTGTGGAGAGTGTGCTGGCGCAGGGGCTGCTTGCTATCCCCGCGGTCAAGGGTGTGGAGTTCGGGGATGGATTTTCCCTGGCAGACGTGCGCGGTAGTCAGGCAAACGACGCGTTTTGCCTGCGCGACGGTCGGATGATGACCGAAACCAACCACTGCGGCGGGATTCTCGGCGGCATCACTGACGGGATGCCGCTGTGCGTGCGCTGTGCCGTCAAGCCTACGCCGACCATCGGGCGGGAGCAGAGAACGGTCAACCTCAAGACGGTGCAGGAAACGACGTTGCGCGCGTCCGGGCGGCACGACGTGGCGATCGTTCCGCGTGCGCGCGCCGTGGTGGATGCCGTGGCAGCGCTGGGGCTTTGCGACCTGCTGACCCTGCGGTATGGCTCCGCGTGGCTCGGGGAGAGCGACTGAAAATCAGAGAATGTTTGCAGAAACTACCGGGGGAGGTGACGGGACATGAAATACGGCTGTATCGCCGCGCGTCTGACGCACAGTTTTTCGCGTTTGATTCACGAGCGGATTGGGGACTACGACTACGAGCTGCGTGAGGTCGCTCCCGACGCGCTGGATGATTTCATGCGCCGCCGGGATTTTTGCGCGGTGAACGTCACCATCCCCTACAAGCGCGCCGTCCTGCCGTATCTTGCGGGAATGGACGAGGCGGCGCGGGCGGTCGGCGCGGTCAATACCATGGTCAACCGCGGCGGGGAGCTTTACGGATACAACACCGACGTGTACGGCATGGAGGCACAGCTTTCCCACATGGGACTGTCCCTGCGGGGGAAAAATGTCATGATCCTCGGCACGGGCGGAACGTCGGCGACCGCCGCGGCAGTGGCAGAACGGGCGGGCGCGCGTCAGATCGTGACGGTCAGCCGGACGCCGCACGCGGGCGTCATCGGGTACGCGGAGGCGAGAGAGCGCGCCGCCGACGCGCAGGTGATAATCAACGCGACGCCGTGCGGGATGTTCCCGGATGACGCGGACATGCCGCCGGTTTTTTCGACCGGGAGCCGCCCCGTGGGTGTGCTGGACGCGGTGTATCATCCGCTGTCGAGCATGCTGGTGTTGGAGGCGCGGGCGCGGGGCGCTGTCGCACAGGGCGGACTGTACATGCTGGTCGCGCAGGCGGTGCGCGCCTCCGAAATCTTCTTCGGAGAGACCGCCGGGACGCGCGAGGAGCGCATCGGAGATATTTTCCGCGAGGTTCTGGCGGAGCGTCGGAACATCGTTCTGACCGGCATGCCGGGGTGCGGGAAGAGCACGGTGGGACGCCTGCTTGCCGCACGCACGGGGCGAGAGTTTTACGACACCGACCGGATGGTTACGGATGCCGCGGGGACGACGATTCCCGACATCTTCGCCACGGCAGGCGAGGCAACTTTCCGCGCGCTGGAGCGGGAAGCGATCGAAAAAGCCTCCCGCGTGACCCACGCAGTCATCGCGACGGGCGGGGGCGCGGTGCTGGACGGACGGAATGTCACGGCGTTGCGCCGCAACGGTTGGCTGTATTTTCTGGACTGCCCGCCGGGGGCGTTGCCGGTTCTGCCCGATCGACCGCTGGCGAAAAGCCGGGCAGAGCTGGAGGCGAGGTATGCCGAGCGCTACGCGACGTACACCGCGACCTCCGATGCCGTCATTTCCATGGGCGACCCGTCGCGGGTGCGGGAGGCGGCGGACGAAATTGAAAGGAGCCATCGGAGCGGATGGAGCGGACGGAATGAATGAAATGGGCAAAATAAAGAAAAAGAACGAAATGAGCGGAATGACCGGAGAAAATGAGCGCGCCGCGGGCGGAGCGACCGGAATGAAAATTCTGGTGCTAAGCGGTCCGAATCTGAATATGCTCGGCGTGCGGGAGCCGGAAATTTACGGGCACGTCACCTACCGCGCGCTGTGCGGTATGCTGGAGGAGCATGCCGTGGCGATCGGGGTGACGCTCTCCCTTTTTCAGTCCAACCATGAGGGGGCGCTGATCGACCGGATTCAGGCGGCGTACGCCGACGGAACCGAAGGAATCGTTCTCAACGCGGGCGGTTACACGCACACGAGCGTGGCACTGCGCGACGCGATCGCGGCGGTGGGGATTCCGACTGTTGAGGTGCACATCTCGCGGGTGGAAGAGAGGGAAGCCTTCCGGCAGGTGGACTACCTGCGGGACGTGTGCGTCGGCTACATCAGCGGGCACGGCGTCGCGGGCTACGCGGAGGCAATGGATTTTCTTGCCTGCCGCGGGTGGGAGCAGGCATGAGGGTGGAATTTCTGCCCTCCGCCGCGCGGGGAGAGTTCACCGCGCCGCCGTCCAAAAGCATCCTCCATCGGGCGCTGATCTGCGCGGCATTGGCGCGTGGGGAGAGCCGGATCTGCCCGGCGTCAGATTCGCGGGATGTTGCGGCGACGGCGGGAGCATTGACTGCTCTCGGCACGACCGTGGCGCGGCGGGAGGACGGCTTTCTCGTCGTCGGAACCGGCGGACGCCTTACATTCTCCGACGGGCAGACGCTCCGGTGCGACGAGAGCGCGTCCACCCTGCGGTTTCTCCTTCCGTTGTGCTTGCTTGAAGAAAAACCGATCCGTCTTTGTGGAGCGCCGTCGCTGATGTCCCGCCCGCTTTCCGTGTATGAAGCGTTGTGTCGGGAGCGCGGGTGGACGTTTGTACGGGACGGAGAAGAGGAAATTCGCGTCGGCGGCAGGCTGTGCGCGGGCGAATACCGCGTGCGGGGCGATGTGAGCAGTCAGTTCGTCAGCGGGATGATGCTGGCACTGCCGCTGACGGGGGGCGAGAGCAGGATTTTGCTTATCCCTCCCGTGGAAAGCCGCCCTTATATCGAACTGACACGGCAGGTGCAGTCCGCGTTTGGTGTGGACGTCGTGTGGGAAGATGAGAATACTCTGCGGATTCCCGGTGGCGCCTATCGCCCGTGCGACCGCTTTTCGGTCGAGGGCGACGCGTCGCAGGCGGCGTTTTTCGCGGCGCTGAACTGCGTTCCGCCGGATCGCGGGGCGCGGAATCGTTTGGATTTGCATGACACGGCGTTGAGCCGCGCGGAGCCCGAGTGTGCAAAGGAGCAGGGCAAGCCTTGGAGTTGCACAGACGGCGCGGTGCGGGTGCGGGGACTCTCCCCGGACACCCGGCAGGGGGACGCGGTGTTTTCGGACTATTTTGCGGCGTTGTGCGCGGGCGTGCCGACGCTGGAGGTGTCGGATTGCCCCGATCTTTTCCCCGTTTTGTGCGTGGTGGCGGCGATGAACCGCGGGGGCGTGCTGACGGGCACGCGGCGTCTCGGCTTTAAGGAATGCGACCGCGCCTGTGCCATGGCTCGGGAGCTGGAAAAATGCGGTGTGCTGGTGACGCTCGGGGAAAACCGCGTGACGATTGCCGACGCGCGGGAAACGCTGAAAAGACCGTACCGCCCCCTGGACGGGCATGGCGACCACCGGATCGTCATGGCGCTCTCGGTTCTGCTCTCCCGCCTTGGCGGGGAAATCGACGGGGGCGAGGCGGTGAGCAAGAGCTTCCCGGAATTTTTCAACTGCATGCGGGCGCTTGGCGTCCGCGTCACGTGCCGACCGTCGGAGTCGGAGAGAGAAAACGAGGACTTGAAACATGAACATGGTATTTGAACGCAAGCTGCCCATCCCGATGGAGGTCAAGAAAATGTTCCCGCTCACGGAGTCGATGCGACAGCGTGTGGCGGAGCGGGCGGAGGAAATCCGCGCGGTCTTTGAGGGGCGCTCGGCGCGGTTTTTGCTGGTGATCGGTCCGTGCTCCGCCGATCGTGAGGACAGCGTGCTCACCTATCTGACCCGCCTTGCCGCCCTGCAGGAGCGTGTGGCGGAGAAGATTCTGATGATTCCGCGGGTATACGCCTGCAAGCCGCGCACGACGGGCGACGGGTACATGGGTTTTCTCCATCAGCCCGACCCCGACGGAAAACCCGACCTGTTCGGGGGCATCATCGCCGTGCGGGAGCTTCACATGCGTGTGTTGCGGGAGACGGGCTTCTCCTGCGCCGAGGAAATGCTGTACCCGGAGAACCACCGCTATCTGGACGACCTGCTGGCGTATGTTGCGGTGGGGGCGCGTTCGGTGGAAGACCAACAGCACCGCCTGACCGCCAGTGGTCTGAACATTCCCGTCGGCATGAAAAATCCGATTGGGGGCGACCTTTCCGTCATGCTTCATTCCATTGCGGCGGCACAGCATCCCCACGCCTTTATCTACCGCGGCTGGGAGGTGAACTCCACGGGAAATCCGCTGACGCACGCGGTTCTGCGGGGGTACTCGGACCGCTTCGGGCATCGGATTCCCAACTATCATTACGAGGACCTCGCGGCACTGTGCCAAAGCTACGCCGCGCGGGAGCTTTCCAACCGGGCGATTCTTGTGGATACCAACCACGCCAACTCCGACAAGGACGCGCTGGCGCAGGTGCGGATTGCCAAGGAGATCATGCACAGCCGCCGCGCGGACGCGGACATCGGAGGCATGGTCAAGGGACTGATGATTGAGAGCTATCTGGAGGATGGCGCACAGCCCGTGGGGGGCGGCGTGTACGGGCAGTCCATCACCGACCCGTGTCTCGGATGGGATAAGACCGAGCGGCTCGTTCTTGAACTTGCCGATAGGCTCTGACAAAGAAGACAGACGGTGTACGGGGAAAATCCCGATACCGTCTGCCTTTTTATATTGTTGTTGTCGCCCCCGTGGGCTGCCGGGCGGATGCGGCAGTGGTCAGCGTCATCTCCTGGCAGGAGAATTCAAAACCCGCCTCTCACGGGCGGATTTCCCGCCATGCCGCGCTTCATGACGCGGCGCCGGCGCTTCATGGTGCGGTGTCTTGTCCCATGGCGCGTTTTTCGCTCCGTGCCCCGGTGTTTTTGTATGGTACGGTGCTTTTATTTTTTTGCATCGAGGTACTGCTCCAGCGTCAGCCCACCACGCTGAATCGCGACGGCGGCGTCCCGCCCCACAAAGCGGTAGTGCCACGGCTCGTACTTGTAGCCGGTGATGCCCTCCTCGCCCTTGGGGTAGCGCAGGATGAACCCGAACTGGCAGGCGTTCTCCGCGAGCCAACGGAACGCGGCAGTGTCCTCAAAGCTCTCATCAAGCTCCTGCATGGCGAGGGTCATAAAGTCAATGCAAAGCCCCGACTGGTGCTCGCTTTTGCCCGCCTCCGCCGAATACGTCAGAACGATCGCGAGCGCCTGCTCGCGTGTCAGCGAGGAATTCTTTGCCATCTCCTCACCGATATAGCGGTTCTGGAGCTGAAGCTGGTATCGGTAGGAGCGGTAGCCGCTGGTGACGTAGGTGTCGCGGATGCCGTCGGCTCGCATGCACAGAAGCATCGCCTTGAGCGCGGCGGCGGCGGTCGCCTCCAGCTGAACGCTCTTGCCGTACAGCGTGTCGGAGGTGTCCAGCGTGACCAGGTTGTCCGGAATATAATTCTCGCCGAGCGGGACATTCTTGTTGACCAGCAGACCCTCGTAGGATTGCCCGATCGCCGCAAGATACGCCTCAATGTCCGCCGAGTAGCGGTATGGCGGCTCGGGGTCGGTCGGGTCAGTGGGATTTTGGGGTTCGTCGGGATCGGTCGGCGTGTCCGGATGATCCGGAGGCGTCGGCGTCGGACGGTCGGCACGCGCGGAATAGGCGATCAGAACGACGACAATGATGACCAGAAGCAGGGCGGCGACCGCGAGCGCGATCAGCTGTTGCTTGTTATCTTTCAGATGCATCGGGCGCGCCTCCTTGTCCGGCAAAGCTCACCTTGGGCTTTTTGGTTTCTACCATGATAAAGAACGGGGAGGTCGGCGAATTGATGATGCGCACCAGTGTGGCGCAAACGCGATAGCGCGAGATTCCCGACAGGTAATCGCAGATCATTCTGCCCTCGGCGTCCCCCTCCGCGTGCCCGGGGTAGACGGCGATGTTGAGAATCCCGTCGGGGGCGAGGAGGTCCAGCGCCGCTTCGATGGCGGGCATGGTCGTCTGCCGCATGGTCGTGATGCGCTTGTCCCCGCCCGGCAGGTAGCCGAGATTGAACATGCCCGCCCGGAACGGCTCGTGGACATACTCCCGGAGCAGGTGATGGGAGGCGTGAATGAGCGTGTAGTTTTCGGGACAGCCCGCCGCCCGCAGATGCGCCGCGGTGGACGCGATGGCGGCTTCCTGAATGTCAAAGGCGTAGACGTGTCCGCTCTCGCCGACGGTTTTGGAGAGAAACTCCGTGTCGTGTCCGTTGCCCATGGTGAAATCCACCGCGGTGTCGCCCGGGCGGAGATGCGTCAGAATGAATTGCTTGTGCAGATCCAATAGATCGATCATATCGCTGTGTATCGCTCCGCTCCGGCGGAGGCGTCCTTTCTCGTGCCTTTGGGGTACGCGGGTGCGCTTTGTGAGCGCAAAATAAAGCCGCGGTCAGGTTATTTTTTGCTCGGCTCGCGGTGGAGATCGGAGCGCAGAAAACGGATGGCGCGCTCCACCGCGTCCTTGGAATCGTGCCAGGGCTCATCGTCATAGCGGTAGTCAAACTTTTTGCAGAACCAGCTGATGTCCCCCCGCAGCTTGTCGAAATACGGGAGAACCACCCCGGCGGCGTCGGCGGCGAAGTCCACCTGCTTTTTCTTGGCAAAGCGGGCGGCGCCGGCGGCGAGCAGGCGGCGGTAATGCGGCAGGCAGAAGTAGGGCTGGGCGCGGAATTTCGCCCGGAAGTCCTCGTCGCTGTCCCAGAGATAGACCGCCGTGTCGATCATGCGGTCAAAGTTGTGCGCGATGCGGGTGCAGACGTAACAGCTCTCCTCCAGCGCGCCGATGCGCTTGACGGGCTTGTCCCCCCGCGCCGGCATGAGGGGCAGGGAGCTTTCGGCGATTTCTCCGCGCAGCTCGTCCAGGTGGCTCTCCAGCGTCAACGCCATGCCGAGGCGGTTCTTGCGGACGAACATCATATCATAGTGTGTGCGGCAAAACCCGCTTTTATTGGTTTTGATGCGGATGTCCGGCTCCATCATGGAGGCGCCGAGGATGAGAGACAGCTCGTCGTCCTCCAGCGTGTTGTACAGCGCACACAGCGGGCAACCGCAAGTCGGGTTGTCGCGCGACGCCTCAAAAGCCTCGTTCACCGGAATGGTGTAGATCTGTTCCATCGAAAAAACCTCCTGCGGGAAATCGAACACCAACATTATATAATAAATATCGCCGCGATGCAAGGGAAAGTTTGTAAATATTCTGCTTTTGCCGAAAAATGTCTTGCGTTCCGCAATCGGAATTATTTTTGAAGCAATTTCACGCCAAATCGAAATTTACAAAAAATATTTTCCGAAAATAGAAAAAATCTCTTGACACAGACGGGGCAATCGTGTATAATGGGGGCAAAGAACGGAAAACTTCGCAGGAAAGGTTGGGCACACAGGTGAAGTCGAATAAAAAGAACATTGCGCCGGTCGTTATGGTCTCCGATAAAGAGGAGCGCGAAAAGGCGATTAAAACGGCAATGGAAAAGATCGAGCGGGATTTTGGCGCGGGCGCCATTATGAAGCTCGGGCAGAATACGCATATGGAGGTGCAGTCGATCTCCACCGGGTCGCTCTCTCTGGACCTGGCACTGGGAATCGGCGGTGTGCCGCGCGGGAGAATTATTGAAATTTTCGGGCCGGAATCCTCCGGCAAGACCACCGTGGCGCTCCATATCGTCGCCGAGGCACAGAAGGCGGGGGGCGAAGCGGCGTTTATCGACGCCGAGCACGCGCTTGACCCCGTGTACGCCAAGGCGTTGGGCGTCGATACCGATGCGCTTCTGGTGTCACAGCCGGACTGCGGCGAAGACGCGCTGGAGATCACCGAGGAACTGATCCGCACGGGCGCGATCGACGTGGTCGTCGTGGACTCGGTCGCCGCCCTTGTACCGCGTCAGGAGATCGAGGGCGATATGGGCGCTTCGACCGTCGGCGTGCAGGCGCGACTGATGTCACAAGCAATGCGCAAGCTGAGCGCGGTGATTTCCAAAACCAATGCTATTGTTATTTTTATTAACCAGCTTCGCGAAAAAGTGGGCAATGTCTACGGAAATCCGGAGACGACGCCCGGTGGTCGCGCGCTGAAGTTCTTCTCGTCCGTGCGCATTGACGTCCGCAAGGGCGAACAGCTCAAGGAAAAGGATGTGGCGTACGGCAACCATGTCAAGTGCAAGGTGGTCAAGAACAAGGTTGCACCGCCGTTCCGCGTCGCCGAATTTGACTTGATCTACGGCAAAGGGATTTCCCATATGAGCGAGGTGCTCGATTACGGCGTAGCGCTGGGACTGATTCAGAAGAGCGGCTCGTGGTTTTCCTATGCGGGCGAGCGACTCGGACAGGGAAGAGAGAACGCGCGCAAGGCGCTGGAGGGCGACCTCGCGACAGCCAAGGAGATCGAGAGCAAAATCCGCGCGATGCGGGAGCAGACCGAAAATCTGGTCGCCGACATGGAGCCGATGGGCGATGGGGACGAGAGCGCGGAGGATGATTTCGACATTGCCATGCTCAAGGATGATGAGCTGAGTCTCGGCGAGTGAGGACAGAGCAGACCAATGAGAGTAATCCGCAATGTTGACGACGTGCGCGCAGTTTGCCGCGCGTACGGAGAGAACGATCGCCCGGCGCGTACGTCAGTGCGAGAGCAATCGCATGGGGAGGAGCCGGCGGCGGAGGCAGAACGAGAGGCGGAGTATGGGATGGCGCAGGAAAACGGCGCTGATTTCCCGTCGCTCAACCGACTTCCGGACGATACGGTGCCCGTCGGCGATCTGCATATCTATATTCGTTCCCTGTGCGCCAAGGACGCAGGGGAGCGACTGTGCGTGACTGTCGAGTTGATGGATGAGGTACGTGACCTGTCGGAGAAGAGAACGCTGGTACTGCTGACGTCGCTGTCCGACACCCTGCAGCTCCGCACAGGAGAAATTTCGCAGGAAGCGCTGTGTGAGCTGGAGCAAGCGGAGCAACTGTCGCTTGCCGTCGGACGCGGCGTGTCGATTCTCGCTTGCGGGACCAACTCGCGGCGAATGTTGCAGCAAAAACTGCGAAGCCGCGGCTTCGGGGATGAAATCTCCCACCGCGCGGCGGAAATTCTGGCGGAAAAGGGATATATCCGCGAGAACGAGGATGTTTGCCGTGAGGCGGAGCGCGCCGCCCGGAAAGGGTGGGGCGCCCGTCGGATTGAGCAGCATCTTCGCATGCGCGGCTACCTGTCCGGCGCCGTCCGCGAGGCGATGGAGCAGTTTGATCCCGCCGATTTTGACGATCGGTGCGCGGAGGTTGCGGCGCGCTATATGGCAAACCCGCCTGCGGACGCCGCTGAACGCAAAAAGCTGACGGCATTTCTGATTCGCTACGGCTACGAAATGTCGCAGATTCGCTATGCCATGAAAAACGCGTGGGGTCACGAGGAAAATTCTGGCTCCGCCCGGTGACACGCGGAACACGATAAAGGTGATACGGTGGCGCGGCGAGCCAAACGCACGGTGACGGTCGGTCAGCGTCAGCGACTGTTCTCGGGGGCACAGCGTCAGCCGCTGACCGCTGACCGATGAACGATGACCGATGACCGATGACCGATGAACGTTGACTGCATAGTCGAATTGTCGATTGGTCGGATAGTCGGATAGTCGGACAAACGATAGACGTCGACTGAAATTTATTGCTGTTTGTGCCGTCACACGGCGGCGGAACGGAGTGATGTTATGTTGCAAGACGGAAAGGGAATCATGTTTTCTCCGGCTGAGCCGTGGAGGGTTGAGATCAAGCGGCGGACGCATGCACTCAATCAGAGATACAACGCGCTGACCGATGAGCAACCGGAGGCGCGCCGGGAAATATTGCGCGAAATTCTCGGCGAACTGAATGAAAACGTGTATTTGCAGGGACCGATCACGTTTCATTACGGTCGGAATACAAAAATCGGCAAAAATACCTTTATCAATTTTAATTTTACCTGTCAGGACGACGGCGAGGTGGAGATCGGCGAGGATTGCGATTTCGGTCCCAATGTCACCATTGTAACGCCGCTTCATCCGATGCTGGCGAACGAAAGAAAAGCTCTGCGGTGCCCGGACGGAACCGCCCGTCGTCTTTGCTACGCCCGTCCCGTGCACGTCGGGAATCGTTGCTGGATTTGCGCCGGCGTTACTATTCTTCCCGGCGTTACCATCGGTGAGGGGTGCGTGATCGGCGCGGGAAGCGTCGTCACCCATTCCATTCCCGCGGGATGCTTCGCGGCGGGGAACCCGTGCCGTGTAATCCGCACGTTGACGGAGGCGGATTCCATGCGAGGCAAGCCGGAAATTTTGGGGGACTGTTCCGTGATCGAACCGTAATGACGTCGTAATGACGCCGTGGAGATGCCGCAATGAAACCGCGCCCGAGCACGATTGAACGCGATTGAGCGAAACGTGATTGAACGCGGCCGGCATGACCGGACGGAAACGAGAAACGGAAACAGTTCTCTGCGCCGGGATGTGGCGTCTGGCATTGCCGTCCCGCGGACGGCGGGCGAACCTGCCCGCACGTTTCTGCGCCTTTGCAGTGGTGCGCTTCCCGGCCCCTTTATTTACTTTGCCGATTATCGGTGGATTGCCGCGTGATTTTCTTTGCGCGGGATTTGGGCGTTCTCTCTGCCATTGAATACCACACCGATAATGGAAAGGGGCTGTCACGCTTTGCGCGAAAGCCCCCTCAGAATCGGCGACCATGAGCCGCCGATTCTGAAAACCGGAGATATATGTGACTTTACGGCTGAACGTTTTACTCTGCCGCGGACTGAAATGACAATATGATCGTCGCCTATTCAGCCTATATTTTCGAGGGACAGTTAAAAACATTGCGTTTTTAACTGTCCCTCTCCTTTAATGCTGTTTGGCGCATGATCCTGCCGATCTGCATGTTTGAGCGCGTCGGTCGCGCCGACAGCCAACGGTAGCTACTAACAGCCATCGGCCGCCGGCTGACAACTAATACAAGATGGTCAACGGTCGATCGGCTAACGACCAACAACCAAAAACTAACATCGGACAGCCACCAACTACCGACCAGCGGTCGTGGTCAAAGGTCAATAGTCAACGGTCAACGGTCAACGGTCAACGGTCAACAGACGAATCAATGCGGATGACGGGGGCATTCGCCGCCTCCTCCGCCACGCGGCGGATTCTTGTCAGCGCATCCGCAAGCGGCTCGGTGAACTGTTCCCCGGTAGTCATGTCCTTGAGCGTGACCGTGCCGACGGCAATTTCATCTTCGCCGAGAATGAGCGCAAAAGGCACGCCCAACTTGTCCGCATAACCGATTTTTGCCTTGAACTTCTTGTTTTCCGTGTAAATTTGCGTGCGGATTCCCGCATCGCGCAGCACGGTCGCGGTGCGGATCGCAGGGGACAGGTCGTCCGTCATCGGAAGAATCAGAACGTGTGCCGGTGCGTTGTTGGTGCGGTCGAGGTAGTTCTTCTCGTTGAGGATGAAGAACAGGCGGGTCAACCCGATGGAAATGCCGACGCCCGGCAATTTGCGATCGGTGTAAAATCCGGCAAGGTTGTCGTAACGTCCGCCGGAGCAGATGCTTCCGATCTCCGGGTGGCGGTTAAAGGTCGTCTCGTAAACGGTTCCCGTGTAATAATCCAGTCCGCGCGCAATCGACAGATCGATCCGGAAGTTTTCCTCGGGAACGCCGAACGCCACGATGGAGCGGCAGACATGATCCAACTCCTCGACCCCCTCCGAAAACATCGGCGACCCTTCCGCGATGGCACGCAGACTCCGGATGATGTCCTCATTCTTTCCGTGCAGACCGATGAAAGCGAGAATTTTCTCAGTCGCGTCCTGTGCTACGCCAAAGGTTTCAGTCAGCTCCTTCTTTACATTGTTCGCGCCGATTTTGTCAATTTTGTCCACTGTCCGCAGAATGTCCCCGGTCATCTTCCCCAGTCCGAGGCGATCGAAAAAGCCGGACAGCACCTTGCGGTTGTTGACGCGGATGGTGAAATCCTCCAGCCCCAGCCGACGGAACAGCGTGTAGATGACGGAGGGAATTTCGGCGTCGTTTTCAATGCTCAGCGAGCCGTCGCCGATGATGTCGATGTCCGATTGATAAAACTCGCGGAAGCGTCCTCTTTGCGCCCGCTCCCCGCGATAGACCTTGCCGATCTGATACCGACGGAACGGGAACACCAGCTCGCCCGCATTTTTTGCCACGTATTTTGCCAGCGGGACGGTCAGGTCGAAGCGCATGGTCAGATCCGTGTCGCCTTTCTGGAAACGATAAATCTGCTTTTCGGTCTCGCCGCCCGCCTTGGCGAGCAGAATGTCGGAGTATTCCAGCACCGGTGTGTCCAGCGGGAAGAAGCCGTACAGCTGATAGACCTCCTCCAGCGTGCGACGCATGTGCTCGAATACCAGTTGATCCCGGGGGGCAAGCTCCATGAAGCCGGGCAGGGTGCGGGGTTGAATCAGCGTTGCTGTTTCTTTCATAGATTGAACCGTGGCTTTCGCCTGGGCGAAAGCCTCCTTTCTGACAGAGAAGTGCGCGGGACAAGAGACTGCCGATGGGGCGAGGGGGGCACGCTGTTTCGTGCTCCGATGTGTCTGGGCAACCCGCGTTGGCGTATTGCGACGGAACGGGGAGAGTAACGTGGCACGCGTTGCTATCTGAGGTGCTCGCACCGTGGTGGGGCTTGCACGGCAAAAATTCCGTGCTTATTATATCACGACTCGTTACGGCTGTCAAGGGTCGCACGCGATGTTGATGACGAATCGGCGGGGAAGAAAGGTGAGAGCGCGGAACGGAAAAAGCGGAAAGAAACAAAAAGGGAAGGGCGGGGCACAGCAGTCGTCTGCCGCTTGCTCCATCGCACTTAAGACGCGGATTGTTTTCGTACGTCCCGGTCGCCAAAAAGGTCTTTGGGTACGCGCGACTGTCGGTAAAATGACGCCACACACCTCCGGACGCCCCTGTGGGTTAACGGCTCATCGTATGTGTCGGGGGGATCGGTGCTTTGTAATACCGGTCTTGTGCGTTCGCACAGATGAGGGTATCGGTAGGCGACTGTCTTTGCCGGACTCGCCTCGATTGGGCATAAAAATAATTTGTGGGAGAGTATTCTTTAAATGGTATAATGTGGGAAAAACGAACGCGCCTTGGAATTTTCGTGACGGTGAGGCGATGGTTTCACGAAAAAATCGGTTTTCCATGTGTAGAAATTTTGATCTCAAAATTGTGCAAAATGTTCATGGTCAAGATTGCTCAATTCGTTGCGTGCGCAACTTATTTTTGGTGCAACTGGTAATATGTAATTACTCAAAAATCAAAATTGCAATGAAAACCGCAGAACTCCCGATATTTTCTCTCAAAAAACGCATTTTTATGGGCTTTTAATGCTGTGTAAGTAATTTTTAATTACTTTTGGTGTTTGTGCACATTTATTGTGTAGATTCTCGCGCCTACCTTGCCGGGGATATGCCGGATTTTTGCCCCCCAACCGCCTTTCGGATGGCGAAACGGGGCAGGCGAGGTCTATTGACAGAAGAGGGGGCTTGTGGTATGATAGGAAACGTCAAATGATGGGAAAGTAGCGTTCCGGCTTGCTTGGCGGGACTGCTGACGCGCATTGCGCCAATGTGTTTTCGGGAGAGCACGCTCCCGGAAAGCAGTCGTCGGCGCCTGCGCTGTGCGCATGACAACGGCGCGCGGTTTCCGAACGGCGGGAGGGACTTCTGACTCCCTGCCGATACTTCAGTAGGAGGAATATTACATGAGAAGAACGAAACTTCAAAGGGTTGCGTGTTTGTTGCTCTGCTTCTTTCTGCTCGCATGTGGCGGCACCTTTGCCGTTGGCGCACAGGATCTGACGGCGACGTCGTCCGCGACGGGAAACAACAACGTAACGGACAAGTCGATTGAAGACTACCGCCGGGAGCTTGGCTCGATCACGTACAGCGAGTATATGCGCGAGTTTTCAAGCTATGAGAACGCGACCGACACCGTTGTGCTGGACGCGATCGGCTCGCTTGATTCCGAGGGGACAACCCTGCGGTATCTGACGGACGACGAGTGGGAGCAGATCACGCAAAACAGCACGCTCGCGTCGTCGATCGTCGGCATTTATGAGACGGAATATGACGGTGTCAAGGCGCTTTACACGCCGGGTAGCGGCACTGTTTCCTTCCGCGCCAAGGGTGTCAAGGAAGGGCTGTACAGCATCCGCATCGTCTACTATCCTGTGGAGGGCAAAGCTGCTTCCATCGAACGTGAATTTTATATCAACGGCACGACTCCGTTCAAGGAATCCCGTACTTTGACCCTGCCCAAGTTGTGGCAGAACGTCTACACGAGCGCGGAGATTCGCCTTAGCACCAAGCAGAACGCACAGGAGTTGCTCGACGCCGCCAAGACTGTCGGCGTGAACGCGACCTCGGAGGTGCGCGACGACGGAACCTACATGATCGTGAATATTCCCGACGTCTGGACGCAGGGCGTCTCCGAGTATTTCAACACGCTCACGAAAAAGAGTGCGGCAATCCGGTTCTTCACGACGGATAAAGAGGATAACGAACTGCGCCCCGCGACGAAGCAGACGCCGGAGTGGCTGGTCTGCGACCTGCGCGACAACGAGGGGCAGTACGCCGAGAGCTTCCAGTATGTCATCACGCCCGATAAGAACGGGGATGTCTTGCTGACGCTCAAGGGCGTCAACGAGCCGATGGCGATCTCGCAGATCATGCTGATTCCGCATGATACGCTGCCTACGTATGATTCTTACATTAATAAATATAAGAACGCGCCGCTCGGCGAGTCAACGATCAAGATTGAGGCGGAATATCCGTCCCAGCTCTCGACCAACACTGTTTACCCGACCGAGGATCGTGCCTCTGCAGCAACGTCTCCCGCCGACACTTCCCGCACGGTGCTCAACACCATCGGCGGCGAGAAGTGGGGAACCGCGGGTCAGTCAATCTCCTACCGGTTCCGCGTGGACAAAACGGGACTGTACAGCATTGACATGCGCTTCCGTCAGAACGTGCTTGACGGTCTGTTTGTCAGCCGCTCGCTGTCACTGTACAGCGACGGGCTGAGCGAGGGGGCGGACGGCTACTACAACGGCTATCCGTTCTCCGAGGCGGTGCAGTGCCGCTTCAACTATTCCGGTTACTGGCAGTCCACCTCCATGAACAACGGTACGCGCGACGAGGCGGGCAACCTGGTCAACTATCAGTTCTACTTCGTTGAGGGTGTGACCTACACGCTCAAGCTCGAAGTTTCGCTCGGAACCATGGCGCCGGTGCTGGATAAAATCCAGGCGTCGCTGAACAGCATCAACGACGACTATCTGACGATCATGAGACTGACCGGTTCCTCTCCGGATGCTTACCGTGATTATCACTTCTCCCGCGTTATGCCGACCACGCTCGCGGATATGGCGGCGCAGGCGAAGATTCTGGAGCAGACGGCAGAAGAGCTGAAGGCGATTGCCGGTTCCTCCTCTTCCTCGGTCGGTACGATCATCAAGATCGCCAAGCTGCTTGAAAAGATGAGCGACGAGGACGAGATCGCGCGAAATATGAAAACGCTGAAATCCTACATCGGTTCGCTCGGAACACTCCTGACCGATGCCAAGAATCAGCCGCTTCAGCTGGACTACATTGTGATTCAGGCGCCGGGCAGCAAGCTGCCGACTGCCGAGCCGAATTTCCTCCGTAAGATCGTGCACGAGGTTTCCGCGTTTGTCCGCTCCTTCCTGCGTGACTACAACTCGATGGGCGCAATGGAGGATGCCTCGGAAGATGCGCTGACCGTTTGGGTGGCTTACGGACGCGACCAGTCACAGGTCATCCGTAACCTCATCACCAACGACTTTACATACAACACAGGTATCCCCGTTGACCTGAAGCTGGTCTCCGGCGGCACGCTCCTGCCCTCTATCCTGGCGGGTATGGGACCGGACGTTTACCTCGGGCTCGGACAGGGCGACGTTATCAACTACGCAATCCGCGGCGCACTGACGACGCTGGATGTGGACAGCCAGGGCAATGTCCGAGAGGATTTTGCGGAAGTTACCAAGGAATTCAACGATGCGGCAATGCTGGTTCTCGGCATGGAAAACTCGCAGGGCGACATCCATTACTACGGACTGCCCGAAACGCAGAGCTTCCCGATGATGTTCGTCCGCGTGGATATTCTCGCGGAGCTTGACATCGAAATCCCCCGCACGTGGGATGACATCTACATGGCGCAGACCATTCTCGAGGGTAACAGCATGGAGATCGGTCTGACCAAGGACTACAAGATGTTCCTCTATCAGTCCGGCGGCAGCCTGTTTGCCGACGGCGGCATGCGCATCAATCTGGACTCCGCAAAGGGTCTGAAATCGTTCGAGACGATGTGTAACCTGTTTACCATGCACTCCTTCCCGTACGAGTACAACGCCGCGAACCGTTTCCGTACCGGTGAGATGCCCATCGTTGTCGCGGACTACACGGGCATGTACAACCAACTCAAGGTCTTCGCGACCGAGATTGAAGGCTTGTGGACCTTCGTTCCGCTGCCCGGCACCGTGGATGAAAACGGAAACATCAACAACTCCTCCATTTCGAGCGTTGTTGCGGACATTATCGTTACCGGCTCCAAGCACGAGGATGCGGCTTGGGAGTACCTGAAGTGGTACACCGGCGCGGATTGCCAGACGGCGTACGCCAATGACATGGTGGCGATCATCGGCGACTCCGCAAAGCACCCGACCGCTAACCGCACGGCACTTTCCTCGATGCCCTGGACGGCATCCGAATATGCCGAGATTCAGAAACAGTTCGAAAATCTGGCGTCCATCCCCAACTACCCCGGCAGCTATTACATCGACCGTTACACCAACTTCGCACTGCTTGCCGCATACAACGAGGATGCCGACCCCACGACGGAGCTGCTGAGCTACATCAACACGATCAACAAAGAGATCACGCGTAAGCGGAAAGAATTTTTGCTGGAAACCCTGGAGATCGGTCAGACGCTCGCCGCCAAGCGCGGTGCGCAGGCGCTGGAGGCTCTGGGTGAGTTGAACCGCGAGGGTGGTTATAACGACATCATCGCGGGCGTCACCAACGCGCTCGCCGACGAGAACATTCTCGTGATCGAGGACTACTCCCGTATCCTCAGCGAAATGCTGAAGAACGCGGACGCCGACAGCTACACCGTCCGGGTGTCCCGCCAGGATCAGGAGACCAAGAACGGTGGCTATAAGATTTCCGACCTGGATCACGATCAGCTTATCTACTTCGCGGCACAGTGCCTTGCCGATGCCGCGACTGCACTCAGAACGTATTGATCCGTCCGACGATACAAATTTACTTTCATTCTTGGAGGAGAGAGCATAATGTCAACGAAAAACGACGAATTAAAAGCTGTATCGCGTTCGGATATGACTCGTCGCCAGTGGATATGGAAAGAAATGAAGAAGAACAAGGTTGCCTACCTGATGGTGGCGCCCTACATGCTTCTGTTCACGATCTTCACCATCCTGCCGGTCGTGCTGTCCATCGTTATCAGCTTTACGGACTTTAACATGTTGCAACTGCCGCCGAACTTTGTGTGGCTTGACAACTATATCACCCTGTTCTTCGACGACGATATTTTCCTGATCGCCGTAAAGAATACCTTCATTTTCGCGGCGATCGTGGGACCGGTTTCCTACCTGATGTCCTTCCTGGTTGCATGGTTTATCAACGAGCTGTCCCCCCGCATCCGCGCGCTTGTGACGCTGGTCTTTTACGCGCCGTCCATCTCCGGTCAGATCTACCTGATCTGGCAGACGTTGTTCTCCGCCGACTCCTACGGCTGGGTCAACGCTACGCTGATGGAGCTTGGCGTCAAGACCGAACCGATCGACTGGTTCCACAAGGCGCAGTACGTCATGCCGCTGTGTATCGTGGTCGCGCTGTGGACTTCGCTTGGTACTACGTTCCTGTCCTTTATTGCCGGCTTGCAGGGCGTTGACTCGGCTCTGTTTGAGGCGGGCGCTGTGGACGGTATCCGCAACCGCTGGCAGGAGCTTTGGTACATCACACTGCCGAGTATGAAGCCGCAGCTGATGTTCGGTGCGATCATGTCCATCACCGGCTCGTTCGGATTCGGTGGTATCGTTACCGCGCTGTGCGGATTCCCGTCGGTGGAATACGCGGCACATACCATCATGCACCACCTGGAGGACTACGCCAACCAGAGGTACGAAATGGGTTACGCCTCTGCCATCGCCGTGATCCTGTTTGCCATCATGATCGGCGCTAACATGCTGGTCACGAAAATACTCGCGAAGGTAGGTACTTAACATGGCAAAATTAAGAACAAGAAAACATAAAGTTGTTCTGTCACGGTCGACGGGCGGCGACGTCGGAATCACGATCCTGCTGACGATTCTCGGAATTTTCATGTTCCTGCCGATGTTCTACGCGATCGTGCAGGCGCTCAAGCCGCTGGATGAGTTGTGGATGTACCCCCCGCGCTTCTACGTGATGAACCCGACGCTGAGCAACTTCCGCGACCTGTTCATTCTGATGAACTCCTCGTGGGTTCCGTTCTCCCGTTACATCTTCAACACGGTTCTGATCTCTGTGCTCGGTACGTTCGGACACCTGCTCCTGGCTTCCATGTGCGCTTACGCACTGGCGAAGATCAAGTTCCCGGGCGCCAGGGGCATGTTCCAGACGGTCAAAACCGCACTGATGTTCCACTCGACCGTTACCGCGGTCTGCTCGTTCTTCATCATGGCGGCTTTCCACATGATCGATACCATTTGGGCGATCGTTGTCCCCGCATGGTGCGCAACGTTGGGGCTTTACCTGATGAAGCAGTTCATGGATACCCACGTCCACGACACGGTGCTGGAAAGTGCCCGCCTTGACGGTGCTTCCGAGTTCCGTACCTTCTGGGTTATCGCCATGCCGATGGTCAAGCCCGCGTGGTTGACGCTGATTATCTATTCGTTCCAGGGTCTCTGGAATGCGGGTTCTTCCATTTATATCTACTCCGAGCAGTGGAAATCTCTCAACTACGCCATCCAGCAGATCACCGCGGGCGGTATCAAGCGTGCCGGTGCTTCGGCGGCGTCCCTGGTGCTGATGATGGCGGTGCCGATTCTCGTGTTTGTCATTTCGCAGTCCAATATCATTGAGACCATGGGCTCCAGTGGTATGAAAGATTAAAGAAAGGAAGGGTAGCAGAGTTATGAAAAAGTTTATATCCGTTGTTGCCATCTTCCTTGCGATTCTGACTGTGGCGGCAATCCCGGCGGCGGCGTCCTCCGCGTATCAGTCGTATACCTATGGTATTGGCGGCTTCGCGCTGTATTCTCCGGATGCGTACTCGGCTTATATGTCGGTCGGCACCACGGACATGGGTCTGGATGAAAAGGGACTGAGCTCCCCCGCGGACCTGGTTACGGACGACGAATACAATGTCTACATTGCCGACGCGGGCAACAACCGCATTATCAAGCTCGATCGCTATTATAAAAACCCCCAGTATATCGGAACGTTCATCAACTCCGAGGGTATTGACGACAGCCTGTCGGGTCCTCAGGGTCTGTATGTAACCAAGGATTACATCTGGGTCTGCGACACCGGCAAGAGCCGCATCGTCGTGTTCGACCGGGCGGGCAACTTCGTCCGCACGATCGACCAGCCGGAAAGTGCGCTGTTCGACGATAACTCGGTGTATAAGCCGGTGGCAATTGCCGTGGACTCGTGGAACCGCCTGTACGTCGTCTCCTCGACGACCTATCAGGGCGTGATCGTTCTCGCGGAGGATGGTGAATTTGTCAAGTTCATCGGCGCACAGAAGGTCACAATCTCCGCGTGGGATATCATCTGGAGACGCTTCCAGACGGAACAGCAGCGTAAGCAGTCACAGTCCTATATTCCGACGGAGTTCAACAACATTACCATCACCACCGAGGCGGACTACGAGGGCTACCTCTACGTGACGACCTCCTCTATTCCGGAGGCGAACGTGGCGGGCGCCATTCGCTCCAAATCCAAAAAAGGCGACTACATGCCGGTCAAGATGCTGAACAGCGCCGGTAAGGAAATCATGCGTCGGAACGGCTTCTGGCCGCCTGCCGGCGAGATCGACTACTCGGCGAGAACCAAGGATACCTACAACGGCGTCTCCCGTATCATTGACGTGGCGTGCGGTCCCGCCAAAACCTGGTCGATCATCGACGAAAAGCGCAGTAAGATTTACACCTACGACGCCAACGGCAACCTGCTCTTCGCGTTCGGTGATAAAGGCTCTATGCTCGGCTCGGTTCAGAACATTGAGGCGATCGCTTATCAGGGCGACACCATGCTGGTGCTCGATAAATCCCTCAACTGCGTGGTCGTCTACAATCGCACCGACTACGGCGACCTCCTGATCGAAGCGATCAGCGCGGAAAACTCGCTGGATTACAACTACGCCATCCAGTGTTGGAAGGCGGTGCTTCAGCACAACTCCAACTTTGACGCGGCGTACGTCGGTATCGGTAACGCGCTGTACCGCAGTGGCGACTACGAGGATTCTCTGCAATTCTTCGAGACCGCATACGATACCGCAAACTGGTCCAACTCCTATAAGGAAGTCCGTAAGGAATGGATGTCCAGTTACTTCCTGCTCCTGCTTCTGATTATCGCCGTCGTGATCTTCGGCGTCGTCCGCTTCTTCATGTTCGCCAAGAAAGTGAACAAGAAAGGCTCGACCGACGGTCGCGAGCGCAAGACGTTCGGTCAGGAGCTGATGTACGGCTTCTATACCATCTTCCATCCGTTCGACGGCTTCTGGGATCTGAAGCACGAAAAACGCGGCTCGGTCCGCGCGGCACTGGTATTCCTGGGCGTCACGATTCTCGCATTCTTCTATCAGGCGATCGGTACAGGCTACGCCATGAACCCGACCGGCAACTACTCGACCATCTGGACGCAGGCAATCGGCGTTCTGGTGCCGCTGATGCTGTTTGTTCTGGCGAACTGGTGCCTGACGACCCTGTTCGAGGGTGAGGGCAGCTTCAAGGATGTCTTTGTGGCGGTGTGCTACTGCCTGCTTCCCATCCCCATGCTGATCATCCCCACCACGTTCCTGTCCAACTTCGTGACCACGACCGAGGCAGACCTGATCTCCTTTGTCTCTACGCTCGCGTTCTTCTGGATGGGAATCCTGATCTTCTTCGGCACCATGGTCACACATGACTACTCACTGGGGAAGAACGTGCTCACCTTTGTCGGAACGATTGTCGGCATGGCGCTGATTATGTTTGTCGCAGTCCTGTTCTCGACGCTGGTGGCAAAGATCGTCAGCCTGATTACCAATATCGTGACCGAGCTTCAGTATCGGGTATAAATAGCAGATAGGAGAAAACGAAATGAAAATGTTTACAAGAACACTCTCGACTCTCTTAGCTGTTTTGATGATACTCGGCTCGATGGTCGGTGTGTTGTCGCTTTCTGTCGGAGCGGCGACGACGGACGGTAAGACCGACGGAACCGAGGAAGAACCGACAGCTTCGACAATTGATTACGTTAAAGAAGTATTCGAAAAGCCCGAGGACGCGCTCAAGTACATGACGCCGTATCTGGAAAACGACAATTACATCATGTACTTCAATGACTATACGGCGGTGTTCGCCCTGGTCAATAAGCACACCGGGCATATCACGTTCTCCAACCCCTACGATGTCGCAAGCTCGCAGGGCTCGGACAAAACCAAACAGGCGGTTCTGTCGCAGGTTCTCGTCAAATACGTGGACAACGGGCAGACCAAGGACATGAACTCCTACTTCGACGCCGCGCTGAATGAGCAGATCGCCATCAAGCGCATCAAGGGCGGTGTCCGCGTGGAGTACATCATCGGCAACGAGGCAACGCGTAAGCTGGTGCCCAGACTGATCTCGCGCGAGCATCTGGTGGACCTCATCCTCAAGCCGCTGGCTGAGGCACTGGGTATCACCGACGTCGTCAACCTGGACGGCAACCGCTACGCCGCGGACGGAAGCGCCAATGCGCTGTGGGATCCCGTCAACGAGATTATCAAGCTCTCGGCGAAAGCCAACAGCGGCATCCCCCACGCGTTTTCCAACTTCGCTTCCTACTTTGAATCCAAAAACCTGGCGGCACAGACCACCGCCAAGGGCAGAAAATCCCTGCTGGCGCAGTACCCCATCTGCGAAAAGATGGCGGTGTACGCACTGGACGTCAACATTTCCACGGTCGAGCTGAACAAGATGGAGGAGCTGATCAAGGGCTACTGCCCGGATTACACCTTCGACCAGATGGACGCCGACCACGATGAAACGGGCTACGAGAGCGAAAATGAGCTTTCCCCCGTGTTCAAGCTGGCACTGGAGTACTTCCTGAACGACGACGGATTTTCCGTGCGTCAGCCCACCAACGGTCTGCGTTACAACACGACGCTGTACTCCATCGAGAGCCTGACCATCTTGCCGTACATGGGTGCCGGTAACAGCTACAATACCGGATATACGTTCTATCCCGACGGCTCGGGCGCGCTCTTCTGCTTCGAGGATCTGAGCGGTAAGAGCACGTTCACGACCTCCCGTAAGCTGTACGGCGCGGACTATGCGTACCACACGCTGGACGGTACCTACCAGAAGGCGCTCCGTATGCCGGTGTTCGGTATCAAGTCGGATAACTCGTTCTACACCTACACCACGACCAATACCGTCGAGAACGATGATGGTACGGAAACGGTGGTCGAGACCCCGCATATCGTCTCGGTAACGGTGGAAAAAAATTTGGAAGCCCTCATTGAAAAGTTGGACAAGGCTGTGGCGGACGGTGTTTACGAAAGCCACAGTGATGTCGAAAAGGTCACATCCTCCAGCGGCTTCTTCGCCGTGATTGAGGAGGGCGAGTCGCTCTGCCAGCTGGCAACCTACCACGCCGGCTCCCTGAGCGATTACCACACCATCATGACCAACTTCAACCCGCGTCCCAAGGATTCCTACGATATTTCGGATTCGATCTCGGTCACGTCTTCGAGCACGATGACCATCGTTTCCGATCGTAAGTACACGGGCAATCTGAAGATCCGCTACATCATGCTGGACAGCGACTCCGAGGGCGACGGGGCGGGAGCCTCCTCGTACTACCAGCCGGATTACGTCGGCATGGCGGACGCATACACCAATTATCTGATGGCGCAGGGCGTGCTCAAGCGCCTGACGGACAAGGATGTTTCCGGAGATATTCCGCTGTACATCGAGTCCTTCGGCGCACTGGAAGTGACGGAGCAGATTCTGTCCTTCCCGGTGGACGTCATGAAGCCGCTGACCACCTTTGAGGACATTCGTACCATGTACGAGGACCTGTCCGGGAAGGGCGTCAAAAACATCAACTTCAAGCTGACGGGCTTTGCCAACGGCGGTATGTATTCGATCGTGCCGTCCAAGGTCAAGTGGGAAAAATCCGTCGGCGGCAAGAAGGGCTTTGTTGAGCTTCTGAAGTATGCGCAGGAGGTCAATCAGGACAGCGACAAGAACCTTGCACTGTACCCCGACTTCGATTTCCTCTACATCAACTACTCGTCGTTCTTTGACGGCGTGAAGCTCAAGAGAGACGCGATTCGTACCATCGATAACCGCTATACCTCCAAGCAGTTGTATTCGGCAACGCAGCAGAAGTACATTTCCTACTATCAGCTGGCGCTCTCGCCCGCGTACATTGACCGCTTCTACAACAAGCTGATCAATAATTACGCGCAATACCTCGACTATAACGCCCTGGGCATTTCGGTCTCGACACTGGGCACGGACCTCAGCTCCGACTTCGACGAGGACGAACCCTATAACCGCGAGGACAACAAGAAGTTCCTGCGTGACGCGCTTGCGGCGCTTTCCTCGATGGAAGGCTCCCGCGGGCTGATGACGGACGGCGGCAACGCCTACACGCTGGGGTATGTGGATCACTTGCTGAATGTTTCGCTGGATTCCTCCCGTTTCATGAAAGCAAGCTACTCGATTCCGTTCGCCGGAATGGTATTGCACGGCTACGTTCAGTTCGCCGGCACGCCGCTGAACATGGAGGGCGATACCAACTACGCGCTCCTGAAAGCCATTGAAAACGGCGCTTCCCCATACTTCATCCTGTCCTTCCGCAATACTAACGAGATCAAGGAATACTATCTGCTTTCCCGGTATTACTCGGTGAACTACAACATCTGGAAGGATGACGTGGTGTCCTACTACACCGAACTGAATCAGGCGATCGGCGACTTGCAGACCAAGCGCATCATCGGTCACAGCTTCCTGACGGGAACGCGTGTGCTGGATATCTCGGAGATTGAAACCGAGGTCGAGGCACAGCGTCAGAAGAACGACGCGTACGAGTCGTCGTATGAGGAGACCGTCCGCATGGAGAAGATCATCGCAATTGCCAACGCGAGAGCGGCGGCAAAGAACGCGGTTCAGACCATGAAGGATACGCTGGAAGAGTTGACGGCAGATGCGAAGAGCATGGAGTCGGCAGCCGCGACGATCGAAAGATTGTGCAAAACCTGCGAATCCAATTACAAGAAGTACATTGACGCGGTGAACAACCCGAAGATGCTTCCCGCGCAGGTCAAGATGTACCTCCGCTCCTACAACAACTCGGTCAACGAGGTCAAGGACAAGGCGAGAGGCGGCATCCAGCTGGCGCTTGACGCAGAGTACGCATATGAGACCGTTCTCAAGCTCCACGCAACGGCGGCAAACGCTGTGGTTCTCCTGACGGAGGACGGCGCGGCGGAAGAGCTGATCGAGGATGCCCGCGCATGCGCCGCGGAAGCGGAGACCTATCTGGCGGCAATCAAGGAGAAGGCAGATTACTGCATGACCTTCGTTGACGGCATCTACGAGGCGGCTTCCAAGTACGTCAGCCGCGATACGATCGACGCTCTGCTGGATAAGCACGAGGAAAAGGCACCGGAGGAAGAGACCAAGGAGGAGACCTCCTCCCTGATCCACATCAGCGACAAGGGCAACCTGGTTGCGGTGACGTACGGCGGTAAGAACGGCAACGACGCCGACCCGTACAAAACGTTTATTCTGAATTACAACAATTATTCGGTCACGGTGGAATATGAGGTGGACGGCAGGACGATGGTTTATACCATTCCCGCAAACCATTACGTTGTGATCCGGTATTGAGAAAGGAGAGGTGTTATACAATGACAAATGAAGCGAAAATGAGCACCGGCGCATTGCGCTCCGGCAGTTCAGCGCCGAAAAGAAAAAAGATCGCATCTCTCGACCGCCGGAAGGCACGCGCGGGATGGATGTTCGTCCTTCCGTTTGTGATCGGGTTTGTACTGATCTACCTGCCGATGGTGTTTGACTCCATCAAGCTGAGCTTCATGGAGCTTCATAACGTCGCGGGCGGCAGCGTTGAGCTGGAGTTCGTCGGCTTTGCCAACTACAAGGAAGCGCTACTTGATGACCCGGATTTTGTCAGGACGTTGCTCAGCGGTCTGAAGCAGCTTGCCTTCGACATCCCCGCCATTCTGATCTTCTCGCTGTTCATGGCTGTGCTCCTGAACCAGAAAATGGTCGGGCGTGCCGCATTCCGTGCCATCTTCTTCATCCCCGTTATTCTGGCAACGGGCGTCATGGAGTCGATCGACGCACAGAACATCCTGGGAAGCTACATGGAGAGCACGGGCGGTATCGACGACGGTACGGGAACCAGTACGGCAACGCAGATCGTATCTGCCATGGATATTGAAATGCTGTTTGCCAACATGAAGGTCGGTACCGAGCTGACACGGTACGTTTCCAACGCCATCAACAACATTTACAACATCGTCAACCGCTCCGGCGTTCAGATGCTGATCTTCCTGGCGGCGTTGCAGTCCATTTCTCCCGCGATCTACGAGTCGTGCCGCATCGACGGCGCGACCTCGTGGGAGACCTTCTGGAAGATTACGCTTCCGATGATCAGCCCGATGATCCTTGTGAACGGCGTCTATACCATCATCGACTCGTTTACGACGGATTCCAACGTGGTCATGAAGTTCGTCGCGTCCAAATACGCGGATACCGGCGGTCAGACAGTCAGTTCCGCTATGGCGTGGATTTACTTCCTGATTATTATTCTGGTGGTTGCATTGCTCGGTGCGATTTTGTCCGGCTTTGTGTTCTATCAGAAGCGGGATATGTGAGAGGGGAGGTCGGATAATGAACGCTCAAGATTCCAAACCCATGGTCAAAAGAGAGTCCAAAAACAAAATCCGTGTGGATTTCGACAGAACTCCTCTCAAGGACAGACTCAAGGCAAGGTTCCTTTCGATGTACTTCCTTCAGAACGTGGTCTGGTACATTTTCCGCCTGGCACTTCTGATCGGTATTTCCTACGTCGTTCTGTTCCCGTTCCTTACCAAGGTCGCCAGCTCGTTTATGAGCCCGGAGGACTTCATCGACGTCACGGTGCGCCTGATTCCCAAGAACTTCACGCTCGACACCTACAAGGCGGTTCTGAGCGAGCTTGGTTACTGGGACGCGCTGTTGAATACGTTCATCCTGTCGTTCTCTACCGCGCTGGTTCAGATGTTCATTTGTAGCCTGATCGGTTACGGATTTGCCAAGTTCCACTTCAGAGGGAACAAGCTACTGTTCCTGCTTGTGATGCTGACCATGATCATTCCTCACCAGACGTTGCAGCTGTCTATGTTCATGAAGTTCCGCTATTTCGATGTTTTCGGAATCTTCCAGTTCCTCGGCGGCGGCGGCATTACCCTGTTCGGACATACGTTCCTTGAGGGGGCGGTCAACATCGTGCCTGCCGCGTGGTCGAAGGTCTGGACATCCTCCGGACTGAACCTGTGCAACACGTACGCGCCGTTGCTTATCCTGTCCCTGACGGGTCTGGCATTCAAGAATGGTCTGTACATCTACATGTTGCGTCAGTTCTTCACCGGCGTGCCGGACGCGCTGGAGGAGTCGGCTTATCTGGATGGCGCGGGAACGATCCGGACCTTCTTGCAGATCATTCTGCCGCTGTCCATCCCGATGATGATTACGGTGTTCCTGTTCGCGTTCTGCTGGCAGTGGACGGATGACTTCTATTCGCAGATGTTCTTCCCCTCGACCAAGGTCAATCTTTTGGTCAAGATCGTGGGAATCCCGTCATCTTTGAAGATGGAGTACGCCGGACAGGATCTGTATTACGCGGCGATCCGGAATACTTGCGGGCTGGTGATTATCCTGCCGCTGGTTATTCTGTACCTGTTCTGCCAGAACTTCCTGGTGCAGGGTATCGAACGTTCCGGTTTGACCGCAGATTGATTTGTCCGAGAACGATCAACACACAATCATTCCGCGAGGGTGCCGCACTTTGTGCGGCACCCTCGTTTTGCGTAGTGGGGATAGTAGGTCATCCTTTATTGCCTTGCTGTCCTCTTTTTTTAAGTTTTTGCCCGCCTTTTTCAAAAGGCGTCCGCCCGCAAGCGGGCAGGTTCAGCGCCGCGGTGCGCTGATCGCCGCCCGCAGGCGGCGAAACCTTGCGGCGTTTTCTTTTTTGTGGATTGTCCGCGGTAGACACTACCGCGGCAATCGGTTTTCTTTTGTGCCTCTGGTCTCAAAAGAAAAAAGCGGCTAAAAGTGCTGAAATCGCATGGATAGCAGGTGCTTTTCGATTGCTGTTGGTTTGTATTTTGGGCTGGATAGCTCTCATGCAGGATGCGGGGAGAAAACCGGCTCAGGCGCTCGTGCCTGCCGCGTAGCGCAGGCGGTTCTCCCCGCGCCCCTCATTCCCCGGCTGGATGCGCGTCGCGCCGCAACGACGCGGTGCTTTGGGGCATTGGGGAGGGCGGCGCAGGAAGTGCCGCGTGGGTCTGCGGCGTAGCCGCAGACGAACCCCATACCCCTCCCGTTGGTTTTCTCCCTGATTTTCGCTGTCTTTCATTAAAGTTTTCGCCCGCCTTTTCAAAGGGTGTCTGCCCGCAAGCGGGCAGGTTCGGAGCGTCTCTGCCAAAGAAGTCAACCCGTTGGCGTGATAAATATGCGGTGAATTCTTGACATCGCGGGCAAGAAGTGATATAATCAAAACGTTTATAGGCTGTATCTTAGTGTTAAAGGATGGATTGCAAAATGAAATGGACTTCGCTCAATGATTTGCGCGAAAAATACCTGAGCTTCTTCGAGAGCAAAGGTCATCTTCGCCTGCCGTCGTTTTCATTGGTGCCGGTGAACGACCCCTCGCTTCTCCTGATCAATTCGGGTATGGCGCCCATGAAAAAGTTTTTCACGGGTGAGGAGGAGCCGCCCCGTCACCGCGTCTGCACCTGCCAAAAGTGCATCCGGACGCCCGATCTCGAGCGCGTCGGTCACACGGCACGGCACGGCACGTTCTTCGAAATGCTGGGCAACTTCTCGTTCGGCGATTACTTCAAACAGCAGGCGATCCCGTGGGCGTGGGAATTTTTGACCGAAACGCTGGAAATCCCGAGCGAACTTCTGTGGCCCTCTATTTACGAGGACGACGACGAAGCGTATGACATCTGGGCGAACAAGGTCGGCGTGAACCCGGCACATATCGTCCGCCTCGGAAAAGAGGATAACTTCTGGGAGCACGGCTCCGGCCCCTGCGGTCCCTGCTCGGAGATTTATTTCGACCGTGGCGAAAAGTACGGTTGCGGTAAGCCCGACTGCAAGCCGGGGTGCGACTGCGACCGTTATATGGAGATCTGGAATAACGTCTTCTCGCAGTTCAATAACGACGGTCACGGGCATTATACCGAGCTGGCGCAGAAAAACATTGATACCGGTATGGGACTTGAGCGCCTTGCGTGCGTCATGCAGGGCGTGGACAATATGTTCGAGGTGGACAGCATCCGCAAGGTGCTGGACAAGGTCTGCGCCATCTCGGACAAGACCTACGGGACGGATAAGGAAAACGATATTTCCATCCGCGTCGTGACGGACCACGTGCGCTCTGCGACGTTTATGATCTCGGACGGCGTGATTCCCTCCAATGAGGGACGCGGATACGTCCTGCGCCGCATCCTGCGCCGCGCCTGCCTCCACGGAAAACTGCTCGGCATCAACCGCCCGTTCCTGACAGAGCTTGCCGAGGTCGCCATCGGCGAATCCGAGGGCGCCTACCCCGAGCTTCGCACCAAGCGCGACTATATCCTCAAGGTCATCGCCATGGAGGAGGAGCGCTTTGACGCGACGCTGGACGCCGGTCTGAATATTCTGAACGGTATCATCGCGGATACCAAAGCCGCCGGACGGTCGGCGGTCTCGGGCGAGGATGCGTTCCGGCTGTATGATACGTTTGGGTTCCCAATTGACCTGACCCGGGAGATGATGGAAGAGGTGGGGATGACCATCGACGAGGCGCGCTTTGCCGAGCTGATGCAGGAGCAGAAGACCCGCGCGCGCGCGGCACGTGCCAACATTAGCGGCTGGTCGAACGCCTCCAAAACGTTGCTGGCAGACCTCCCCAAGACGACGTTCGTCGGCTACGACACGCTCGGAACCGAGGCGAAGATCGTGGCGATTCTGTCGGATGACATGGCGGTCAATGAGGTCAGTGAGGGCGAGATTTCCCTGATTCTGGATCGTACCCCCTGCTACGGCGAGGGCGGCGGTCAGGTCGGCGACACCGGAAGCCTGAGCGTGGATGCCACGGGAAGCGCGCCGGTGGAAATTCTGGACACGCAGAAGAGCGACGGTGTGTATATCCATGCTTGCCGGATCAGCGGCGGGACGGTGTTGCGCGTCGGCGCGTCGGTGACGGTGACGGTGGATAAGGAGCGCCGCGAGGCGATCATGCGCAACCACTCGGCATGCCACCTGTTGCAATACGCTCTGCGCACTGTGCTCGGAACGCACGTCGAGCAGGCAGGTTCTTACGTCTCGGATTCCGTCTGCCGCTTTGACTTCACACATTTCGCCGCGCTGACGGCAGACGAGCTTGCCCGCGTGGAGAGCATTGTCAATCACGAGATTCTCAGCGCCGCGGCGGGTTCTATGACGGAAATGTCCATCGACGAGGCAAAGGCGCTGGGTGCAATGGCACTGTTCGGCGAAAAATACGGAAAAGTCGTCCGCGTGGTGCGTATGGGCGAACATTCCATCGAGCTGTGCGGCGGTACCCATGTGAATAATACGGGGAAAATCGGACTGTTCCGCATCGTTTCCGAGACTTCGGTCGCGGCGGGCGTCCGCCGGATTGAGGCGGTGACAGGATACGGCGTCCTGAAACTGCTTTCCGACCGTGAGGCGCTGCTCCACGAGACAGCGCAGGAGCTGAAGGTCCCGAACGTGTCCGATGTGGCAAAGCGCGCATCGGCATTGCAGGGCGAACTGCTTGCGGCGAAGAAGGAGATCGACGCGCTCAATACCAAGATCGCCGGCTCCAAGTTGGACGCAATCCTCGCGGGCGCCAAGCGCGTCGGGGATGTGTTGCTTGTCGCCGCCCGTGCGGACGGTATGACGGTTGAGGTGGCACGCCATCTGACCGACGACATCAAGTCGGCGCACGCGGACGCGGTGACAGTGCTTGCCGTGGTTGCGGACGGAAAGCTGAATTTCCTCGCTTCCGCGGGAAAAGACGCGATTGCCAAGGGCGCGCACGCAGGAAAACTGGTCGGTGCGGTCGCGGCGATTGCTGACGGTCGCGGCGGCGGACGTCCCGATAACGCCATGGCGGGCGGTCAGAGCCTTGACAAGATCGACGCGGCGCTGTCCGGAGCGGAAGAACTGCTCAGAGCGATGCTGAAATAATTGCAAGGTGCGAACGCCGAACGGCGGGCGCGGCGCACCCGGTAGCCGAGAATCCTCGGCGTCCGATGACCGTGACCGAAAATAAGAAAATAAAAACGGCGGACTGTCGCAAAGACTATCCGCCGCATAGCCAAAAATTAAAGGGGTCTCCAAACGGTCAGCACACATGGCGTGCAAACCGGAGGAAGACCCTTTTTCGTTTGGAATTTCCACAGGGGCTATCCGCAGAAAATACCTGCAGGCAAGCCCCGTGGAGAAATCGTTTTGTAAAACCCCGGCGAAAATATCAGAAATCCTGCGCTTCAAAGCGGCGCACACTGATGCGGTAGCTTGCCCAGGTCAACGCCGCGAAGCATACGATGCCGATCGCCAGCGTGACCAGCTTTTCGGTCAGAAATTGCGGGTCGGGCGTGTCGAGACGGTCGCGGAACAGCGGGAGAACGTGATCAAGCGTCTCCATCACGCCGACATAGACAAAGGTGAGAATACAGGATTTGAGGAACGAGACACCAACTTTCCGCACGTCGCGGTAATACGCGGTGAAAAAGGTGAAATTGAAGATGCCGAGCTGGATCAGTGAAAGCCCGAACAGGGCAATACCGGCGTCCATGCCCGCGGCGTTGGGACCGACCGGCATGTGCTGACGCAACAGGGAAAACGGAATGGCGAGCAGAAGCTGTGCCGCCTCCAGGAGCACCGCGTAGAGCATGCGCGCCCGCACGACCTCCCGCCCCGAAACGGGCAGAAGCAGGGAATACACCACGTCGTTGTTCTCCCGCCCCAAGAGGCAGGTGAAGTAGATGGCGAGCGAGGTGTAGAAAAACACGACGTAGTAGGGGTAGTTGGGAATCAGAAGCATCGCGGACAGCGCCAGGAACATAGGCGCGGTCGGATGGGATGAAAGGAAAATTTCCTTACGTAACAAAGAACGCATCATTGCAAATGTTCCTCCCGTTCCAGGTGAAGAATGATCTCGTCGAGCGAAACCGGCTCGGCGGAAAGGTCAGGGGTCGCCGGGAGGTCGCACGTGCGCGTGAGCGCCGAGTAGCCCTCCTTTTCGCGCCGGATTCCGACCAGACGTTCGCGCGGGAGCGGCGGTTCTCCGACGTAATGGACCTGCCGCCATGCGCTCCGGAACTCCGCGAGCGGCTGATTGGCGGCGAGACGTCCCGCTCTGATGTACAGAATGTGGTCGGCACAGCGCTCCAGGTCGGAGGTGATGTGGGTGGAGAACAGAATGGTCTTGCCCTCATCGCACAGCGACAGGAAAATATCCAACAGCTCGTCCCGCGAGACGGGGTCCAGCCCGCTGGTCGGCTCGTCGAGGACCAGCAGGTCGGCACCGTGGGAAAGCGCCAGCGTCAAGGCGAACTTAACCTTCATTCCCGTGGAAAGCTCGCTCGGCTTTTTGCTCTCGTCCAGGCGGAACAGCGACAGATACTGCGTGTACGCCTGCTCGTCCCAGTCTGAATAGAAGGCGCGCGTGATGCGCGTGATGGTCGCGAGCTTTTTTGTGGGATAGTAGTCGATGGCGCCGGGCACAAAGCCGATGCGTTGCTTGAGCGCGGTCGGGTTTGCCCGGAAGTCCTCGCCGAACAGCCGGATCTCGCCGGCGTCGGGGTGGACAAGGCCGAAAATGGACTTGAGCGTGGTGCTTTTTCCGGCGCCGTTGCGCCCGATAAATCCGGTGATTTTCCCGGGGCGCAGGCAAAAGGTCAGGTCTTGCAGGCGGAACTGCGGGTAGATTTTGCAAAGCCCCGTGACCTGAAGCGGAGAAAATTCGTTCATGGGTGGGTCGTTCCTTTCGTGGTGTTTTTCGGTGTCGGCGCAGTGGCGCGCCGCGCGAGTGGCGGGGAACGGATGAAGCGGTTCCCCCTCAGGTGTCGTCCCCGTTCTCGTTTCCGTTTTCGTCCTCATTCTCATCATTGCCCTCCACCGGGACGTCCTCGTCCCCGAAAACCCGCAGGGCGAGGGACGTGAACATGGACTTGGGCGGAATGGCGATGCCGCGCTTTTCGTCGGCGAGCACCAGCAATGTGTCGCCCGGCTGGATGTCAAACAGATCGCGCGCTTGCTTAGGGATGACAAACTGTCCGCGGTCGCCGATCTTGACTGCCCAGGCATATTTGCCGGCGGGAGCTTTTTTCTTCATAACGCCTCCTGTAAATGTGAAAAGTGTGATTTGTGTGATTATTATACTACGCCGCGTTCCTGTTTGTCAAGCGGAAAATAAAAAAAGGGGGGTGTTAAAAAATTCATTTTGAATTTTTTAACACCCCCGACGACATTGGTC
>CAKSNQ010000012.1 GCA_934476315.1 uncultured Eubacteriales bacterium | reverse complement strand
CAGCGAATTTTGTGGGAGGGGTATGGGGAGGGGTTGCGGCTCTGCCGCGTCCTCCCCAATGCGCCAAAGCGCCGCGTCGTTGCGGCGCGACGCGCATCCAGCCACGGAGTGAGGGGCGTGGGGGGAGCAACCCCGACGCCTGAGGGGTTCTCCCCCCACATCCTGCATCAAAGACTTCAAACCCAAAGTAGATACCAGCCACCAATACAAAACACTTGCATCCCATGTAATTTCAACGCTGTTAGCCGCTTTTTTCTTTTGAGACCGGAGGCACAAAAGAAAACCGATTGCCGCGGTCGTGCCTACCGCGGCAGTACCCGCCGCGGGCAATCCACAAAAAAGAAAATGCCGATGGGGGATTTCGCGCTCTGCGGAGCGCGAGGAGGGCTACGCGCCCTCCACCCCGCCGCCTTTTGAAAAAGGCGGGCGAAAACTTAAAAAGGGGGGATAGCTGAATCCTTTAGAATCCTAAAGTCGAACAGCCTATTCCTCTCCAAAAAGTTTCCCACATCACCCACAAAATCAAAAACGGAGTGCCGCAACCATGCGACACCCCATTTGCTTTTTATTCAAAATCTTACGCCTGCGCCGCGTCCACAATCGCAGAGAACTTCGCCGCGACCAGCGACGCGCCGCCAATCAAACCGCCGTCCACATTGGGCTTGGAAAGCAGCTCAGCCGCGTTCTTCTCATTCATCGAGCCACCGTACTGAATGACCGTCGCGTCCGCAACCTCGCGCCCGTAAATTTCAGCCAGGGCGTCGCGAATCTGTCCGCACGTCTCATCCGCCTGCTCCGGCGTTGCCGTCAGACCCGTTCCGATTGCCCAAACCGGCTCGTACGCGATGATGACGTTCTTCATGTCCTCAGCGCTCACGCCCGCCAGGTCGAGCTTGGTCTGCATGGAAACCACCTCGCGGGTGATTCCGGCAAGGCGCTGTTCCTTGACCTCGCCCAGGCACAGGATGACCTTCATGCCTGCCGCCAGCGCCGCCTTGGTACGGCGATTGACCGTCTCGTCCGTTTCGCCGAAATACTGACGGCGCTCGGAGTGCCCGATAATGACGTAATCCACGCCGATCTCACGGAGCATAGGAGCGGAAACCTCCCCGGTGAACGCGCCCTTCTCCTCGAAGTGAACGTTCTCGGCGCCGATATGGATGTTCGACCCCTCAGCCGCCTTCATCGCGGCGGCGATCGTCACGTACGGCGCGCAGAAAATGATGTCGCACTTGTCTTTTCCGGCGACCATGGGCTTGATTTCGTTGATAAATGCCGTTGCCTGGGTAGGAGTGAAATTCATCTTCCAGTTGCCGGCGATCACATATTTTCTCATTGTTTTGTCCAAACTCCGCATCGCGGAGCATCCTTTCCTATGGAAATCCGGGCAATCACGCCGGGCGTGACCCCCGCTGAAAGCCGTCGGCGCGCGCCGACGATTTTGAGGGGTGACACGGTAGCGCGGCACCCCTTTTCAGATTCAAATTATTTGTCCTGCAGGCAGGCGATGCCGGGCAGCTCCAGTCCCTCCAGAAATTCCAGGGACGCGCCGCCGCCGGTCGAAATGTGCGTGATCTTATCGGCGAAGCCGAGCGTCTCGCACGCCGCCGCAGAGTCACCGCCGCCGACGATCGTGATAGCGTCAGACTCTGCCATTGCCTCGGCAACCGCGATGGTGCCCTTGGCAAGCTGCGGGTTTTCAAACACGCCCATCGGTCCGTTCCAGACCACCGTCTTTGCGCTCTTGACCGCGTCGGCATACAGCACGCGGGTCCTCTCGCCGATGTCCATTCCCTCCATGTCGTCGGGAATCTTGTCCACGTCTACCGTCCTGACCTCGATGGGGGCATCGATCGGGTTCGGGAACCCGGCGGCAATCACGGTGTCGATCGGAAGAAGCAGCTTGACGCCCTTTTCCTCCGCCTTTGCCATCATGTCGCGGCAGTAGTCGATCTTGGTTTCATCCAGAAGCGACTTGCCCACGCCGTAGCCCTTGGCAGCAAGGAAGGTGAACGCCATACCGCCGCCGATGATCAGCGTATCGACCTTGGTCAGCAGGTTGTTGATAACGTTGAGCTTGTCGGCAACCTTGGCGCCGCCCAGAATGGCGACGAACGGACGGTCGGGGTTGGCAAGCGCCTTGCCCATCACGCCGATCTCCTTCTGAATCAGGTAGCCGCAGACAGCAGGCAGATAATTTGCCACGCCCGCAGTCGAAGCATGCGCCCGGTGCGCCGTTCCGAAGGCGTCGTTGACGTAAAGACCGCCCTCACCCGCCAGATCAGCCAGCGCCTTGGCAAACGTGGGGTCGTTCTTCTCTTCTCTTGCGTCAAAGCGGACGTTTTCGATCAGCACTGCCGTGCCATTCTCCATCGCGGCGATCTTCGCCTTGGCATCCTCGCCGATGGTGTCGGTGGCAAATGCGACCTTGCCGTCCAGGTATTCGTTGAGCTTGTCCGCGACGATCTTCAGCGAGAACTTCTTGACGTCGCCCATCGCCTTTTCCTTTGCGGCGGCGGTAGCGGCGTCCTGCTCATCGGCGGGAAGCGCGGCGATGGCGGCAAGCTCCTTCTTGTTGAGCTTGAAGTTGGGGGTAAACACATTGTGCGGCTTGCCCATGTGGGAAGAAAGAATCACCTTTGCTCCCTTGCCGAGCAGGTAGCGGATGGTCGGCAGAGCCTCGACAATACGCTTGTCGGAGGTAATCACGCCGTTCTTGGAGGGCACGTTGAAGTCGCAACGGACAAACACGCGGGTGCCTGCCGCAATCTCAACGTCCTCAATGGATTTCTTGTTGTAGGTCATACTGGATACCGCCTTTCATAGAATATTGAAGCTACAAACATTCATATTTACTATAACACATTTGCGTTCAATTATCAAGAGATTTTTGTGAAAATCTTGGCAAGGGGGTGTTTATTTTCCCTCGTCCTCCTCGTCCACGTCGTCGGCGAACGCCTCCGCCATGGTCATATGGTGCGCCGGTTCCTCCTTGGGATGAATGTCTCCCGCGCGCATCAGGGCGATCTTGGAGAGCATCGGTCCGACCAGCTCATAGATCATGACCGAGAACAGGATGATGTTGCGCACGAGCACACCCTCGGTCACACCCAGCTCCAGCGCGGTCAGCGACATGCCGATGGACACGCCCGCCTGCGGCAGGAGCGCGATGCCGAGGTATTTGACAATCTTTTCGTTGCATCCCATCGCTTTGGCGCTCGTGGCGGCGCCGAAGTATTTACCCAGCGAACGGAAGAGGATGTAGACCACGCCGACGCCGACGATCGCCAGGTCGGAGAACACGTCAAGCTGAAGCTCCGCGCCGCTGAGGACGAAGAAGATCACGTAGATGGGCATGGTCCATTTGTCGGTTTTCTCCATGAGCTCATCCGCCTTGTCGGAGACGTTGCAGAAGATGGTTCCCATCATCATGCAGACCAGCAGTGACGAGAATCCGATGTGCACCCCGCCGATCTCAAACTCGCGCATGGAGAGCGAAATCGCCATGAGGACAAAGGTGATGGACAGGCACAGGCGCTTGGAATTGGACTTGAACAGACTCTCGACCCACGAGAACAAAAATCCGAGCAGGGTGCCCAGCAAAAGCGAGCCGAACACCTCGATGAGTGGCTCCGCCAGAATGGAGACCAGATCGACCGTTCCGCTCTGGATGGCGCGTGCGACACCGAACGAAACGGCAAACGCGATCAGTCCCACCGCGTCATCCAGCGCGACGACCGGGAGCAGGATGTCGGTCAGAGGACCCTTTGCCTTGTACTGCTTGACGACCATGATAGTCGCCGCAGGAGCCGTTGCCGTTGCGATTGCGCCCAGCGTAATGGCAACCGAAAGCGGCAACTTATCGCCGAGAATGAAGTGCAGTCCGATCAGCGCGGCGTCCACAAAGACCATGGCGACCAGCGCCTGGACGATGCCGACGACCGTCGCCTGCTTGCCGATCTGCTTGAGGTTGGCAAGTTCAAATTCCGTACCGATGGAGAAGGCGATGAAGCCGAGCGCCACATCCGAAATGATGCCGAGCGACTTGACACCCTCCAACGAGGAAAACAGGCTCAGACCGAACTGCCCGAGGCAATACGGACCGATCAGAATGCCCGCGATCAGATAGCCCGTCACGGCGGGCAGCTTCAGCGGTTTTACCAGGCGGGACAGAACCAGCCCCGCGACCAACGCGATGGATACACTGAATAAAACTTCCATATAGAACAGCTTCCTTTGATTTGTAAATTCGCTCTCCCATTATATGCCTTCCGCGCGGCAAAGTCAAGCAACGAAAGTGAGAATTTCGCCAAAATGCGACGATGGTTTTTGGTCAGATTGCGCCCGCGGTCACTCCCCGTCGGCGCTCTCCTCCTCGATGAGGTAGTCCGAAACGCTCCGCATGCGCCCCGTGCGCGGCGGGTGGAAGCCGTCCAGCTCGCCCCGCTGAACCGCGCCGAAGATGCGGTAGCGCAAACCCGGGTAGGTCTTTTCCAGCCCCCCGATCAGGCGGTGCATTTCGGCGCGCTCGGTGTTGCCGTCGGCGGGGCAGGTGGATTTGACCACCGGCAGAGCCGCGTGGGACGCGAAATAGCGAATGTCCTTTTCCGGCATGTAGATCATGGGGCGGATGACGCGCAAGCCCCGCCGCGACAGGTAGGTCACGGGCTGAAAACATCCGAGCCGTCCCTCAAAAAAGAGGTTGAGCATGAACGTATTCACCACGTCGTCGAAGTGATGCCCCAGCGCCACCGTCGTGCACCCCATCTCCACCGCCGCCGTGTGGAGGGCACCGCGGCGCATCTTGGCGCACAGCGAGCAGGGATTTTTCTCCTTGCGCACCTCGAAAATGATCTTGTAGATTTCGGTCGGAACCACCCGGTACTCGACCCCCAGCTCGCGGCACAGCGCGCGCACCGGAGTCAGATCCATCGGTCGGGCAAAGCCCATGTCCACCGTAATCGCCACGACCTCAAACGGCACGGGGTAAAAGCGCCGCAGCTCCGCCAGCGCGCAAAGCAGCGTCAGCGAGTCCTTGCCGGCGGACACCCCGACGGCGATCTTGTCCCCGGCGCGGATCATGTCGTAATCGTCGACCGCCCGGCGCGTGTAGCTCAGTATTCTTTTGCTGTTTTCCATAACCGTTCCTCCGCGCCCCGCCCGGCGGGACCGTGTGTTTTTGATTTTCGCGGTTTGTTGCCGGGCACGCACTGTCCGACGCATCGTTCGCCGTCCATCGTTCACCGCTCAGTCCCCGCTGTCCGACACATCTTCACCGTTTGTCGTTCGCCGTTCAGCACCCGTCAGTCGTCCTGCCACTGCATAGTATCGTAAATTCTCTGCGCCCGCGCGCACAGCGCGCGGCAACGATCCCCGCGGCTGTCTGCGGTATGAAGCATGAGCGGCGGGAGCACATGAAGCGACGGCGCGCCGCCCGCCCGCGCCTCGAGCAGCACCGAGGACGGCTCGCTTTTCTCGTCGGCGTGGACGAACACCAGCCGTTTCGGTTCCAGACGGTGCTCCCGCATGGCGGCAAACAGCGCCGTGAGCCGATCGGGGCGATACACCGCGTAAAACGTCCCGCCGGGGCGCAAAATCCGCTCTGCCGCCGCGCAGAAATCGTCCACGCCGCCGCAGACCTCATGCCGCGCCAGATATTTTTCATCCGCCGCGTTGCGCGCACCGTTTCCGACTCCCAGATACGGCGGGTTGGTGACAACCATGTCGGCGCACACCCCTCCCTGCCGCGAATTTAAAAGCGCCGATGCGAGCGTCGTCTGCGTCAGCTCCCGCACGTCCGCGCAAAGCGGAACGACCCGGTCGGCAAGGTCGCAAAGCGCCGCGTTCCGGGCGATCAGCGACGCAAAGGTCGCCTGAATCTCCACCCCGACCGCGCGGCGCACCTTGTCTTTTCTGGCAAGGAGCAACGACAGCACGCCGGTTCCGCTCCCCAGATCGACGCACAGCGCACGCGGGGAGGGACGGACGAACGCCGCGAGGAGATACGCGTCCGTGCCGAACGTCAGCCCGTCGCGCCGCGCGATCAGCCGCAGATTTTCGTTGATGGCGCAAAGCGTTTCGCCCGCGCCGAGCGTCGGCTCCCCGTCTGTCCTTGGCGGCAGTGTCATGCCATGTCCCCTCCTCTCATCTGAAAACAGCGCCGCGGCGGTCTGCCACGGACGCCCACGGCTCCGTGCGGTTCTCCGTGCGGTTCTCCGCGTGGGGAAATTCCCCGCCACGTCGTCATGCCGCACGTCACAACACCGCACGTCACAGTCGCCACGTTGCAACGCCACATGCCACAAAAAAGCGGAGCAGAAAGCCTGCGCTTCCCGCTCCGCTCAAAGTGATCGCGGTTGTAAAATCACTCTGCCTTGGGTGCACCGACGGGGCAGGTGTCTGCACACGTGCCACAGTCCACGCACTTATCGGCGTCGATCTCGTACTTGCCGTCGCCCTCTTTGATTGCCTCAACGGGGCACGCTTCCGCGCACGCGCCGCAAGACACGCAATCATCGGAAATCTTGTATGCCATGGTGGTAATCCTCCTTATGTTCATTGGTACTAACATTGTATCATATTTTCCGAAATTTGCAACTGTTTTTTGAAAAATTCCTCAAGATTCCTGAAATTCTGTCATTTTTCGGATTCCTGCGGGATATTTTTGTTCTCCCCGGTGGCGGCGGGCGCGTTTTCCCTCTCGATTCTGCCGGTCTTATCAACCTTATCGGTCTTGTCGGTCTTGTCGGTCTTGTCGCCCCGGTCAGCCTTGTCGCCCCTGCCGCTTTTGTCGGAGCGGTCGGAGCGCCCGCCTTTGTCGGGCTTATCCCGGCGCCCCTTGTCCCGCTCCGACGTGTCGGATGCCGACATCGGCTCCGCCTTGGCGCCCTTGCGCGTGCTTCCCGTCACCTGAACGGCATCGCGGTGGTACGTTTTGGACTCCGCCGCCGTCTTTCCGTCGGCGCTCTCCGGGAAGCGCACCAGCACCGTCCCACGCAGGGGATTGTTCCCGATCACCACGCCGTCGCCGTCCGGGGTGCGCACCAGGCTGTCCACCGGCGGGGTTCGACGGATTTCGTCCTCATACGTCTCAAATTCATAGCGCAGACAGCACATCAGTCTGCCGCAGCAGCCGGAAATCTTTGCCGAATTGAGCGAAAGGCTCTGTTCCTTCGCCATCTTGATGGACACCTGCACGAAGTCGGAAAGGAAGCCCGCGCAACACAGGGGTCTGCCGCAGGTTCCGAGTCCGCCCAGCATTTTCGCCTCATCGCGGATGCCGATCTGCCGCAGTTCAATACGCGTGCGGAACACGCCCGCCAGGTCCTTGACCAGCTCGCGGAAGTCCACGCGCCCCTCCGAGGTGAAGTAGAAGAGCAGCTTGGCGCGGTCGAAGGTGTACTGCGCCTCGACCAGCTTCATGTCCAGCTTATGCCGGGTGATCTTTTCCCGGCAAACGCGCAGGGCATCCTGCTCCATGGCGGCGTTCTCCTCGTTCCGGCGGGCGTCGTCTCCGGTCGCCGCGCGCAGAACGGGGCGCAGAGGCAAAACAACCTCCGACGCCGGAACCATGGTGTTTTCGACCCAGACCTCGCCGTACTCCGCTCCGCGCGCCGTCTCGACGATGGCATATTCCCCGCGGCGGTAGCGGCGCTGACCGGGGGCAAAATAATAGACCTTGCCGGGGTGCTTGAAGCGCACACCGACGATTTCGATCTTTTCCGTTTCTTCCGTCTGCTCTGATGCGCCCGGCTCTGTTTCGGGCGTCGGGGCATCGGCAGGCGAAGCCGTCACGCGCTCCTCGCGGAACAGAAGCGGTCCCTCGGCGTCCAGAATCCGTTTTGCCTCCGCCTCGGCGTCGGGGTCGTAGACCTCCGATTCGTGAAGCGGGGAGAAGGTGTCCGCAAGCAGGGCGTCCATCTGCGAAAACGCGCGGGGAGATACGTAAAAATCGCTTTTCAGCTCCTCGGTCCCGTCAGTCTCCGCCACGACCTCTTCTCTCTCGTTTCCGGCGGTACGTCCCACATTATCGGGTCTGCCGCCGCGCGCCTGTCCGCCGCGATTCCGCCCGTCGCGACCGCGACCGCGTCCGCCGCGGTTGTTGCTGCCGCGATTTGCGCCGCCGTTATCGCTACCGTTGCCATTGGCGTTTCCGCTGGCGTTTCCGTTAACATTACCATTACCATTTCCGTTGCCGGCTCCGTTTCCCGGGGCGCCGGGAACTCCGCCTCGGTTTCCGCCGGCTCCGTTGGCGTTGCCGCCCTGCCGTCCGGCATTGCGTCCGCCCGACTGCGCGCCCCGGCTTCCTGCGCCCTCCTGCGCGGCGGGCGTGCGGCGCGGTTCACCCTGCGCACCGTCTCCCGAACGCTCCGGGCGTTCCTGCCCGCGACGACGGGGGCGACGGTTGCGGTCGCCTCTCGACTGACCTGCGGAGCGGTTCTCGCCGCCCTCCCGTGCGCCGTTATTTCTGTTTTCCGTATTGGTCCTTTGTTCCATTTTATGTTTATGACTTTTGCGTCTGCAAAAGCTCCTTTCTTGCGGAATTTTCAAGGCGTGACGTTTCTGTCACCGCGCGGGGGAGGGCTGTCCGGAGCCGTTGCCGCCGGAGAATTGCAGGCAGGTCAGCACCAGCCGCACGTTCCCGTTGCCCCGCAGACGCGCCTGCGCCTGCCCGATCTCCTGCTCCAGTTCCAACAGCCGCCGGACCGAGCAGGTTCCTGCCAGCTCCAACGCGGCGTCGCGGTCGGCGAAAAAGCACAGCGGCGCGTTCTCCACACGTTTGAGGAGGATCAGATCCCGCACCGCGCCGGTTGCCTCGGTCAGCACGCGGTCGATGTCCTCCCGACGGGTCCCCGCCGTCTGAATCCAGCGTAGCTTTTCCTCGTTGCCAGCTCTCCCGACGCGTCCCCTCACCAGCGTCTCCGCCAAGGCGCGGCGCGCCATGAGCGGCTTGCGCTCCTGCTCGCCGAGCAGTTCCTTGACCCGTCCGACGCTTCCCTGCGCCATGACCAGAATCTCCCGCTGTCCGGCGGGCGGCATGGTGCGGTACGCCGGGAGTGTCGCGCTCAACTCCCGATGGATCACCTCGTCGGGAACGGGGCACAGCCGAAGCGTCGGCGCACGACTGCGGATGGTCTCCAGCAGTCGGTCCGCATGCTCGCAGAGCAACAGAAACAACACGTAGGACGGCGGTTCCTCCAGCGTCAGGAGCAGGGCGTTCTGCGCCGCGGCGGTCATAGTGTCCGCGTCCTCGATGATATAAATCTTCTGATCGGTGTCGTTGGGGGAGATCAGCACGTCCGAGCGCAGGAAGCGCACGTCGTCCACGCCGATGCTCGCCTTTTCGCCCCGCGTGATGCGGAGCACGTCCGGGCTTTTTCCTTCCGAAATCTTCCGGCACGCCGGGCAGGTTCCGCAGGGCAGCGGTCCCCCTCCCCGTCGATTGGTGCAGGCAAGCGCGGCGGCGAGCGCCATGGCGAGCGTCTTCTTCCCCCTGCCATGCGCACCCTCCAGGATGTAAGCGTGGGAAAGCCGCCCCGCCCTCACGTCGGCGGCAAGGCGCGCCTGCAACTCCCGGTTTCCGATCAGCGCCCGAAGCGCCTCTCCTCTCTCTGCCGCATTTCCGGTCACGCACACCCCTCCTCTGCCTATAACAATACATTTTACATTATAACAGACAAACCCCGGTCTGTCAAGCGATTCACTCCGTTCGCGCGGGAAATTTGACAAAATTGAGCGGGGCTATGGACACAAAGGGAAAAATGTGGTATACTGTGGGCAATCCCGCGGCGGATGTCGCCGCGAAACCCGGAATCCGAAAAGGAGCTGTGCCATGTCTGAAAATTATTCCATTCCCCTTTCCACACTGGCTGACGAATTTGCGTGGGAGAAAATCCACCTACCCGAGCACTACGATACCATTCAGATCACAACCCCCGAGGTCAGCCGTCCGGGACTGGCGCTCTCCGGCTTTTTCGAGCTGTTCGAGGGCGCGCGGATTCAGATGATCGGCAACGCCGAATCGCATTATCTGCGTTCCCTGCGCGATGAGGAACGAACCCTACGCATCCGCAATTTCGTCGCAGCGCGCCCCGTCGCCATTCTGTTTACCTCGGGGCTGGAAATCTTCCCCGACATGGAGCGCTACTGCCGCGAATTTGACGTTCCGCTGTTCCGCACCAAGGAAAAAACAAGCCCCGCGATGGCGGCGATGATCGCCTCGCTCAACGTTCATCTCGCGCCCCGCATTACGCGGCACGGTGTGTTTGTCGAGGTGTACGGCGAGGGAATCCTTATCCTCGGCGACAGCGGCATCGGCAAGAGCGAGACCGCTATTGAGCTGGTCAAGCGCGGGCACCGCCTCATCGCGGACGACGCCGTGGAGATCAAGCGGGTGTCCGCCGTCCGGCTGGTCGGCTCCGCCCCCGAGATCATCCGGCACTACGTCGAGCTGCGCGGCATCGGCATCATCGACGTCCGCCGCCTGTTCGGTATGGGCGCGGTCAAGGACACGCAGGGCGTTGACCTGGTGATTATTCTGGAGTCGTGGGTGCAGGGCAAGATGTACGATCGGCTGGGGCTGGAGGACCAGAAGGTCAATCTGCTCGGGCTGGACATCCCCGCCATCACCATTCCCGTGCGCCCGGGGCGCAACCTCGCCATCATTCTGGAGATCGCCGCCATGAACAACCGCCAGAAGCGCATGGGCTACAACACCGCCGAGGAATTCAACAAGCGCCTGATGGGGCAGATGGGTCTGCAATAACCGGACGATCTTCGGAAAAACGACTTCCCATCATCCGTCCGGGGGCTGTCGCACTTTGCCGACCGCCCCTCGCCACATATTTTCATCCGGAGGATCTTATGACTCTGAAACAACTCAAGCCGGGCGAGAGCGCCATCATCACCGTCGTCGGCGGCGAGGGTGCGTTGCGCCGTCATTTTCTCGACATGGGCGTCATTCCCGGCGCGCTTGTCACCGTTGTCAAATACGCCCCCATGGGCGACCCGATGGAGCTTCGCATCCACGGGTATGAGCTGACCCTGCGTCTCTCGGACGCCGAGCAGATCGAGGTCGAGCCCGCCGTCGCCGCGGAGCCGACGCCCGCCCCCCGACAGATCTGGACGAACCGTCCGGAGCGGGAACATCCGGGACTGGGCGAGGACGGTCGCTACCACGTCCATACCGATCAGCCGCCGCTCCCGCGCGGAACACTGCTGACATTCGCGCTGGCAGGCAACCAGAACTGCGGCAAGACCACGCTGTTCAACCAGTTGACCGGCGCCAATCAGCACGTCGGCAACTTCCCCGGTGTCACCGTCGATCAGAAAAGCGGCGCCATCCGCGGGCACGCCGACACGCTTGTGACCGACCTGCCCGGCATTTACTCGCTCTCGCCGTACAGCAGCGAGGAGATCGTCTCCCGCCGCTATCTGCTTGAGGAACACCCCGCGGGCATCATCAACATCGTGGACGCCACCAACATTGAGCGCAACCTCACCCTGACGCTTCAACTCATGGAGCTGAACGTCCCCATGGTTCTCGCCCTCAATATGATGGACGAGTTGCGCGGAGGCGGCGGCAGTGTGGACATCAATGAAATGGAAGCCGCGCTCGGCATCCCCGTCGTGCCCATCTCGGCGGCGAAGAACGAGGGCGTCGATGAACTGGTGCGCCACGCTCTGCACGTCGCACAGTATCGCGAGCGCCCCGGGCGCACGGATTTCTGCGACAAGGACGCCGCCGGCGGCGCTCTGCACCGCTGTATTCACAGCATCATGCACCTGATTGAGGATCACGCGACCCGGGCGGACATCCCCGTACGGTTCGCGGCAAGCAAGCTGGTGGAGGGCGATCCGCTGGTGCTGGAGGCACTCGGGCTGACGCAGAACGAGAAGGATACCATCGAACATATCATCTGCCAGATGGAGCAGGAGCGCGGGCTGGACCGCGCCGCCGCCGTCGCCGACGCGCGGTTTTCCTTCATCGGCGCGCTGTGCGACCGCACCGTCAAGAAGCCGAAGGAGAGCCGCGAGCACGCCCGCAGTCGCCGCATTGACCGCTTTCTGACCGGAAAATACACCGCGCTCCCCGCCTTTGTCGGCATCATGGCGCTCATTTTCGTGCTGACCTTTCAGGTGATCGGCGCCGCGCTTCAGACCCTCCTTGGTCGGGGCATTGACGCGCTGACAGTCCTCGTGGACGGCGCGCTCGGCGCCTGGGGCGTCAACAGCGTCCTGCGGTCACTGATCGTGAACGGTATCTTCGGCGGCGTAGGCAGTATTCTGAGCTTTCTGCCCATCATCGTCCTGCTGTTTTTCTTCCTGTCGCTCCTGGAGGACAGCGGCTACATGGCGCGCATCGCCTTTGTCATGGATAAGCCGCTCCGCCGCATCGGACTGTCGGGACGCAGCATCGTCCCCATGCTGATCGGCTTCGGCTGTACCGTCCCCGGTGTCATGGCGACGCGCACCCTCTCCTCGGCGCGCGACCGCAAAATGACCGTCATGCTCACGCCGTTCATGAGCTGTACCGCCAAGCTCCCCGTCTACGGCTTTCTTGCCCACGCTTTCTTCCCGAAATACAGCGGGCTGATCATGATCGGACTGTATTTTCTCGGCATCCTGGTCGGAATTCTGACCGCCCTCCTCACCAAGCGCACATTGTTTTGCGGTGAGGCGGTGCCGTTCGTCATGGAACTCCCGAACTACCGCATGCCGAGCATCAAAAACGTCGCCCAGCTCCTCTGGGAAAAAGCCAAGGATTTTCTCACCCGCGCCTTCACCATCATTTTCCTCGCCTCGATCGTCGTGTGGTTTCTGCAAACCTTTGACGCCCGCCTCATGCCCGTCGATCCGGCGGACAGCATGCTTGCCGCCATCGCCGGTGCGATCGCCCCGATCTTCGCCCCGCTCGGATTCGGGCGCTGGCAGATCTCGACCGCACTGCTCACCGGATTTATGGCAAAGGAAAGCGTCGTCGCCACGCTGGAGATTCTGCTGGGCGGCACGCTTCTGACCGAGCTGATCGCGCCGGCGGGCGCGGCGGCTCTTCTGGTGTTCTGCCTGTTGTACACCCCCTGCGTCGCGGCGATCGCCAGCGTCCGGCGGGAATTGGGCAGACGCTGGGCGGCGGGCATGGTCGTCTTTCAGTGCTCGATCGCGTGGGTCTGCGCCCTGCTCGTGCACCTGATCGCGCAGGCGCTCGGCGGCTGACGCGCCCCGTCGCCTGTTGTCCTCCGGTTGCCGATTCGCGCCAGACGTTGAGTGTTCAACGTCTGGCGTTTAACGCATCCCCCCGTCCTCCCCCGCCCTATGCCGGAGAGAACGGGGGTTTTGCGTTCCCCTCCCCTCCGGCTTTTTGCTCACTCCGTTTTCGCCAATTTCGGTTGTCTTTTCGGAAGAATATTTCTGAAATTTACTGTGTCTACCTGGAATTGCCGCAAATTGCAACCATAGGTTGCGCAAAATTAATATGTCGGGTTGCTTGCAAAGCGCCGGAAAATCTGCTACAATACATGATAGGGGGGGATGCCCCTTTTGCGCGGGAAGCCGTGCGAGGAACGGGAGGCATGCCCCACCGTATCAAGGTAAAGGACGGACGGATATATGACCATCGGAAAGAAGATTGCCCACCTGCGCACCGCGGCGGGTCTCTCCCAGGAACAGCTCGCGGAAGCGCTTGGCGTCTCCCGGCAATCGGTGTCCAAGTGGGAAATGGATCAGGCGCTCCCCCAGATTGACAAGGTCCTTATGATCTCGGATATTTTTCACGTCACGACCGACGATTTTCTGCGCGGAAGCGTAGAGCGCAAGCCCCGCGCGGAAGTACGCGCCGCGGGCAAATATTTCGGCACTGACGGCTTCCGTGGCGAGGCGAACATCAGCCCGACCTCGGAGCAGGCGTACCGCATCGGAAGATTCCTCGGATGGTATTTCGCCAGCCCCCTCGCCGGGTGCAACAAGCCCGGCTACCGCCCCCGCCTCGTGGTCGGTAAAGACACGCGCCGTTCCAGCTACATGCTGGAATACGCGCTGGTGGCGGGCATCGTCGCGTCGGGCGCGGACGCCTACATGCTCCACGTCACAACCACCCCCGGCGTCCCTTATGTGACCCGGCAGGACGGCTTTGACTGCGGCATCATGATTACCGCCTCACATAACCCCTACTACGACAACGGCATCAAAATTTTCAACGCGCACGGAGAAAAGCTCGACGACCGCACAATCGCACTCATCGAAGCGTATATTGATAATGACACGATTGCGCTCGGCATTCCGACAGGCGAGCTGCCGCTGGCGCGGCGTGAGAAAATGGGTTGCATCATCGACTACGTGTCCGGGCGCAACCGTTACATAGGCTACCTGATTTCGGTGGCGTCCAATTCCTACCGCAAGCTCCGCATCGGGCTGGACTGCGCCAACGGCGCGGCGTGGAACATCGCCCGCGCGGTGTTCGGCGCCCTCGGCGCACAGCTGACCGTCATCAACGCCGAGCCGGACGGTCTGAACGTCAACCGCGACTGCGGCTCGACCCACCCGCAGGAATTGTCCCGCGTCGTGCGCGAACAGCATCTGGACATGGGCTTTGCCTTTGACGGCGACGCCGACCGCTGTATCGCCGTGGACGAAAACGGACAGATTCTGGACGGCGACACCATTCTGTACATCCTCGCGCACCGCCTGAAAAACCGCGACATGCTGGAGGGCGACACCGTTGTGACGACCGTCATGTCCAACAGCGGGCTTGCCGCCTCGCTCGCGCACCTCGGCATTCACTGCGAGCGCACCGCCGTCGGCGACCGCTTTGTCTATGACCGCATGCAGGAGCACGGCTATTCGCTCGGTGGCGAACCGACCGGGCATATCATTCTCAAAAAATACGCCTCCACGGGCGACGCTCTCCTGAGCGCCATCATGATTGCAGAGGAGGTCTGCGACACCAAGCACCCCCTCTCACAGCTGGCGCAGGGCGCGCATCTGTACCCGCACATCGTCCGGAACGTGCGCGTGCGGGACAAAGCGGCTGCCGTCGCCGACCCCCGCGTCACCGATGCCGCCGGACACATCAACGAAGCGCTCGGGAACGGCGGCAGAGTCCTGCTCCATCCGAGCGGCACGGAATCCGTCATCCGGATTCTCGTAGAATGTGACAGCGAACGCCAGTGCGAGACCTACGCGGAGGTGCTCTACAACGTCCTCTGCGAGGCGGGATACGTGCTCGGCGAGGAACACGGCTGAAAAACCCCCGCCCGGGGAACAGAATCGGAAGATCAGACAGGAATGCCGCACGCCTGCACGGGTGTGCGGTCGGGAAGTGCGCTCGATACAACCATAACGCGCATCGGAGGAAACGAGATTATGTGTGGGATCATCGGCTATACAGGCGATACCGCCTGCCCGGATAAACTGCTGTCCGGGCTTTATAAACTGGAATACCGCGGGTACGACTCCGCGGGAGAGGCGACCTTTGAGGAGGACGGCGTTCACGTCATCCGTACCAAGGGCGGCATTGACGCGCTGGCGGCGCGCATCCGGGAGAGCGGCAAACAGCCGCGCGGGGTCTGCGGCATCGCGCACACCCGTTGGGCAACGCACGGGGAGCCGTCCGACACCAACGCCCACCCGCAACGCGCGGGGCAGGTAACGCTTGTCCACAACGGCATCATTGAAAATTATCGCGAGCTGAAAAACGAGCTGATCGCGCAAGGGTACACCTTCCGGTCGGAGACCGACACCGAGGTGGCGGCTGCGCTGATCGACTCCTGCTACCGCACCTGCCACGACCCGCTCGGCGCCATCCGCGCGGCAACGGCGATGATGCGCGGCTCGTTCGCGTTCGGCATCCTGTTCGACGACCGCAAAAATGAAATTTTCGGCACCCGCCGGGACAGCCCTCTGCTCGTCGGCGTCAGCCCCACGGGAACCTATATCGCGTCGGACATCACGGCGTTTTTGTCCGAAACCAATCGGTACGTGCTTCTGGAGGACGGGGAGACCGTTCACGCCGACCGACGCGGATTCACGGTCTACGACGCCGCCATGTGCCCCATTGAAAAGCCCGTGCTGGTCGCCAATTTCGACACCAGAAGCGCCGAGCTGGGCGGGTACGATCACTTCATGATTAAAGAGATCCACGAGGAGGCGGACGCGGTGACGCGCACGCTCCACCCGCGGGTTCCGGACACGGTTCCCGACTTTTCCCCCGAGATTTCGGACATCCCGCGCCTGCGCACGCTGACCTCGATCCACATCGTCGCCTGCGGCACCGCCATGCACGCGGGACTGTATGCAAAATATCTGCTCGAACGCTACGTTTCCATCCCCGTCACGGTGGAGATTGCCTCCGAGTTCCGCTACGACAACCCCATCCTTGAGCCGACCTCTGCGGTCTTTGTCATTTCCCAGTCGGGCGAGACGGCGGACACGCTGGCGGCGGTGCGCCTTGCCAAGGCGCGGGGCATCTATACGCTCAGCTTCGTCAACGTCCTCGCGTCGTCCATCGCGCGCGAGACGGACGACGTGATCTACACCTACGCCGGTCCCGAAATTTCGGTCGCCAGCACCAAGGCGTACACCGTCCAGACCTCCCTGCTCGCGCTGTTCACACTCTGGCTTGCGGATGTCCGGGGAACAATCGAAAAGCCGCTTCTGGTGCGCATGACCGAGGCGCTTCTGCACCGCCTGCCTGCCGCCATCGATGAGGTGCTGGCACGCGACGAGGAAATTTTGTCCGTGGCAAAGGCACTCCACCGGGCGTCAGATGTCTTCTTCATCGGGCGGAGCGTCGATGCCTACATCGCCATGGAGTCGGCACTCAAACTCAAGGAAATCTCCTACATTCACGCCGAGGCGTACGCCGCGGGCGAGCTGAAGCACGGCACCATCTCCCTGATCGACGAGGGAACGCCCGTGGTGACACTCCTGACGCGGCAGGACATCGCGGAAAAGACGCTGAGCAACATGCGCGAGGTCATTACGCGCGGCGCGCGGGTCTTTCTGATTTGCCGCGAGGGAATGTCGCCGTGCGCGACGAACGAGGCGGAATTTGTATTCGCCCTGCCGGGCGCGGACGACATGGCGCTCCCCATTCTCGCCGCGACCGTCGCACAGCTTTTCGCTTACCACGTCGCGGTTTTGCGCGGATGCAGTATCGACAAGCCGCGTAACCTCGCCAAATCCGTCACTGTCGAATAAGCACATATAAAATTCGGGGCTGTCCCTCATGCGCGACAGCCCCGAATTTATCATAGACAATGCCGCACGACCCGTCGGGGGCGCACTTGCCTGCACCGTCGGAATCGTGCGGCATTGTCTTAATTTATTCATCCTGTGATTCGGTTCAGAGCGCAGAAAAGCTCCCCCGCATCCCGGTCAAGCCTGCGCGCTCTCCGCGCCTCCCTCGCCGGACAGCACCGCCATGCGCGCGTCCGCTCCCCGCTTAATCAGCGCGGCGCAGTACGACCCGACAATGATCTCCAGCGCATTGGCAAGCCGCTCGCGCGCGCCGACCACCGTTTCATTGTACCCCCGCAGGACGTCGGAAATCGCCCCGGAGATAACCTGCCCAGTGCACAGCGTCTCATATTCCAGCCGATCCAGCGTCATGCAGATCAGATCATACAGTTCGGTCTCCCGGATGATGTCGTCGCTCTCGTCGTTGATGTCACCGTTGACGTACTGCAAAAGCCACGCAATCCGGTCGAGCTGGACGCAGGAGCGGAGCATGTTGATCAGCAGAATATGCGCCACCTGATCCATGTCATAGCGCTTGGAGGGGGAGCTTGCCACCCAGCCGCGCTTGGTCCAGTTTTGCAGGGTGGAACCGTCAATGCCCGCGATCTTGCGGATCTGAGCCAGCATCACGCCGTCGCTGACGTAAAAAACGCGGTTCAGAAATGCCTTGCCTGTCAGTCCGTCCATCTGTTCCCGGCTCAGGATTGTTCCCGGAATCATGGTATTTTCAATCAAAATTTTCATGAGTGCCTCCGATTTTGCCTACCCCGCGCGGCGGAGCGTAAATTCACATTCCTATTATATAACATCATCGTTTGATTGTCAAGCGCCCTCAACCAAATTTTTCAGGCAAAGTTCTGAATACAACGTCACCCATGTGCATAAGTATGGAATAATGTCGCCGCGACCGCACCCCGCCCTGCCGGGAGGGAAAATACTCCGCGGCACCCGAGAGGAGGCGCACCATGCCCAACCTACCGTCCCCCGTGGCAAACGCCCTGCTGTCCGTCGGAGGCGGCGGACTTGCCGTTCTCACCCACGGCGCCGGGCACCTGCTCGCCGCGCAGATGGTTCACCTGCGCTTCCGCCGACTGTGCCTGACGCGTACGGGCTTTTGCCTTGTCAGCGACACGCAGGGCTTCCGCAGCTACGAAAGCGAGGCGGTCGTAGCGTCCGGCGGACCGCTCGCCAACCTGTTCGGAAGCTCCCTTGCCGTCCTGTCGGAGTTGATCTTCCCCGCCCTGCACGGCTTTCTTGCGCTGTTTGTCCCCACCTCGCTTTACCTGTGCCTTCTGAACCTGCTCCCCATCCCCGGCTTTGACGGCGGACGACTGCTGTTTTGCCTGCTCTGCGCACGCAAGCGACGTCTCCCCTCCCTCACCCCCGACCACGCCGAGCGCATCCTGCGCGTCGCGGGGGATGCCCTGCTCCTGCTCCTCTGGGGCGTCGCCGTCTATCTGATGCTCCGCTGTGGCTCGGCGCTCTCGCTCTTCTTGTTCTGCGCCCAGCTTTTCCGCGCGGTGCACCTCGACCGGGCGGGCGAAAGGCTCCCCACCCTGCCCATGGAATCCCACGCGGATTCCGGAGAATCGGCAAGGATTCGGAAGAATACCGGAGATTTTTAACATATAAATCCAAAAAGGCACGGTTTTTCACGTCTATTTGGGAATAATCACGATTTTTTCAAAAAAATGCGGAAATCTATTGCAATTTGAGACACACTCCGCTATAATATGTGCAGACCTTTCGGACAGAATACACAGAAACGTCGGCACGGACCCAAAAAGTGCTCCACGGCACGTCGCGTCACGGCTTTTGCGTCATGCTGTTCCCTGTTCCGCCTTGCGGCTTGTAGGCTCTAAAGAGAAAGGCTGGTATTTATTTCTTTTATCAAAGGAGTATTTATGCGGAATGACTCAAAAAATCCTGATTCAACTCAAGAACGTCTCCAAAAGCTTTGACGGAGAAACGGTTCTGCACGGCATCGACCTGGACATCCACGACAAGGAATTCATCACCCTGCTCGGTCCGTCGGGTTGCGGCAAGACCACGACCCTGCGCATCATCGGCGGCTTTGAGACGCCGGATGAAGGCGAGGTCCTCTTCGGCGGGCAATGCATCAACGACCTGCCCCCTTACCGACGCCCCATCAACACCGTTTTTCAGAAGTACGCTCTGTTTCCTCACCTGAACGTGTTTGAAAACATCGCGTTCGGTCTGCGTCTCAAAAAGCTCCCCGAGCGGGAGATCGTCACGCAGGTCAAGGAAATGCTCGCCATGGTCAACCTCCGTGGCTTTGAGCACCGTAAGGTCACGACTCTCTCCGGTGGTCAGCAACAGCGCGTTGCCATCGCCCGCGCCCTCATCAACCACCCGCAGATTCTGCTTCTGGACGAGCCTTTGGGCGCGCTTGACCTCAAGTTGCGCAAGGACATGCAGGTCGAGCTGAAAAACATGCAGAAGCGCACCGGCATCACCTTCATTTACGTCACGCACGATCAGGAGGAAGCCCTCTCCATGTCCGACACCGTCGTGGTCATGGCGGACGGCTGCATCCAGCAGATCGGCACCCCCACCGACATTTACAACGAGCCGAACAACGCCTTTGTTGCCGACTTCATCGGCGAGAGCAACATCGTTGACGGTATGATGAAAGAAGATTACAGCGTCCGCTTCTCGGGGAACACCTTCGTCTGCGTGGACAGCGGCTTTGCCCCGGGAGAAAAGGTGGACGTCGTCGTTCGCCCGGAGGATGTGGATGTCGTCAAGCCCGACGAGGGCATGCTCCGCGGGCAGGTCACGTCGGTGACGTTCAAGGGCGTTCACTACGAGATCATCGTGGACATCGGCGGCTTCAAGTGGATGATTCAGTCCACCGACTATGTGTCCGTCGGACAGAACATCGGACTGTACATTGAGCCGGATGCCATCCATATCATGAAAAAATCCGAATATTCCGATCGCTTCGGCGACTATTCTTCGTTCTCGGACGAACTGGAAAAGCTCTCCGACGTGGAGGAGGTCGCCCCGGAGGAGGAGGCTGTCGAATGAAAAACACCGTCTCCTCAAAGAAAAGTCGCTCGCTTCTGGCATACGTCGCGGCGGCGCCGCACGTCGTGTGGTCGGTGCTTTTCATCGTCGCACCGCTCCTGTTCGTGCTGTATTACGCCATGACGGATGAAAACGGCGCCTTTACCACGGGCAACCTGCTGGCGCTGGGCGACCACACCGAAACATTTCTGCTGTCCGTCTGCATGTCCGTCATCGCTACCTTCTTCTGCCTTCTCATCGGCTACCCGCTCGCCTATTTTATCTCCAAGGCAAAGCCGTCCACGCAAAAGGTCCTCATGCTGCTGCTCATGCTGCCCATGTGGATGAATCTGCTCATCCGCACCTACTCCATGATGGCGATTCTGGACGACGGCGGCTTTCTCAACAGCGCCCTGCGCGCACTGCATCTGCCCGAGTTGCACATCGTGGGAACGGCGCCCGCCGTCGTGTTCGGCATGGTCTATAACTTCCTGCCCTACATGGTGCTCCCCATCCACTCGGTCATCTCCAAGCTGGACAACCGCTACATCGAAGCGGCAAACGACCTCGGCTGCAATTCGTTCCGGACGCTGACGCGGGTCATCCTCCCGCTGTCCACCTCCGGCATCATCTCGGGCATCACCATGGTCTTTGTTCCCTCCATCTCCACCTTCTACATCTCGCAGAAGCTGGGCGGCGGTACCTTTGACCTGATCGGCGATACCATCGAGCGCCAGTTCCAGAACCCGTCCACTTATCACGTCGGCGCGTCCATCTCGCTGGTCATGATGGTGCTCATTCTTCTCTCCATGGCAGTCATGAACCACTTCTCGGATGACGAAGGGACGGTGATCGTATGAAAACTCTGTCGAAGATCTATATCTTTCTCATACTTGCCATCCTCTACATCCCGGTGCTCGTGCTGATGCTGTTTTCTTTCAACAGCACCAACAACACCGGCGTGTTCACCGGCTTTTCGCTTTATTGGTACGTCGAGCTGTTCCGCAGTGCCGACACCTTCAACGCGCTGAAGAACACGCTCATCCTCGCCGTCACCTCCGCCCTCATCGCCACCGTCATCGGGACGTTCGCGGCGCTGGGACTGGACCGGATGCACAGCCGCTTTGTCCGCGGCACGCTCAAGTCCATCACCAATATCCCCATGATGAACCCGGACATCGTGACGGGTATCTCCATGATGCTTCTGTTCGTTTTCGTCGGCAATATGATCGCCACCGAGGACAAGCTCAACTTCTGGACCCTGCTCATCGCCCACGTGACGTTCAACCTGCCTTACGTCATTCTGAACGTCTCCCCCAAGTTCCGCCAGATGGACAAATTCCTGCCCGAGGCGGCGCTGGACCTGGGATGCACCCCGGCGCAATCGTTCTTCAAGGTGGAACTGCCCAACATCATGCCCGGCGTTCTGACCGGCTTCATCATGGCGTTCACCCTGTCGCTGGACGACTTCGTCATCTCGTATTTCTGCTCCGGCAGTGACTTTCAGACCCTCCCCATCCTCATCTACTCGATGACGAAAAAGGAGGTCAAGCCCGACATCTACGCCCTGTCCACCATCATGATTCTCGCGATTCTCGCCCTGCTCATCCTCTCCACACTCTCGCGGGAGAAGGGCGACAAGATGAAGGGGCGCTTCTCCGGTCTGACCTCGCGCCTACGCGAGCGTTGGCAAAGTCGCGGCACGGGAGAGAGCAAGGAAGGCGGTGCGTCGAAATGAATAAAGCAAAACGGCTGATTGCCCTGTTCCTCTGCCTTCTGACCCTCGGCGCGCTGTGCACCCTGCTTGGCGCGTGCGGCTCGTCGGACACCGTCACGCTCAACGTCTACAACTGGGGCGAATACATTTCCGACGGCTCGGAGGACTCCCTCGACGTCAACAAGGCGTTTGAGGAATACTACTTTGAGACCTACGGCAAGCGGGTCAAGGTCAACTACACCACCTACGCCTCCAACGAGGATATGTACGCGAAATTGCGCAGTGGCTCGACGAGCTACGACATCATCATCCCGTCGGACTACATGGTTCAGCGCCTGATCGCCGAAGATATGGTCGAGCCGCTGAACCCGGAGAACATCCCCAACGCCGCGCAGATCGCGGACGAATTCCGCGGGCTGTTCTACGACCCGGACGACCGCTACTCTATCCCCTATTCCTACGGCATGATCGGCGTCATCTATAATACCAAAATGGTGGACAGCGCCGACATCGGCTCCTGGAGCCTTTTGTGGAACGAGAAATACCGCGGAAAAATCCTGCAAATCAATAACGCCCGCGACGCTTTCGGCACCGCCATGTACTACCTCGGCATCGACGTCAACACGACCGACCGCGCCGACTGGGAGGCAGCTCTGCAATACCTCAAGGATCAAAAGCCGCTGGTGCAGGGCTACGTCATGGACGAAATCTTCAACAAGATGAAGGGCGAATCCGCGGCGATCGCTCCGTACTACGCCGGGGACTACCTGACTATGTACGACAGCAACGACGCGCTCGGCTTCTTCTACCCGAGCGAGGGCACCAACGTGTTCGTGGACGCCTTCTGCATCCCCAAGGGCACGCGGCATAAGGACATCGCCGAGGCGTATATCAATTTCATGCTCTCGGAGGAACCTGCCGTCGCCAACGCCGAATACATCGGCTACGCCTGCCCGAACACGGTCGTGCGGGAGAGTGAGGAATATCAGGAATACCTCGCGGACATCCACCCCGACGCGTATGACATTCTCTACCCCGACCTGTCCGACCTGTACACCTCGTACTATCACGCGCTGGACAATACGACCCAGCAGATTGAGAACGAGCTGTGGGAGTCGCTCAAGATCGAGTCCTCCGTCGGAGGCGGCATTTACCTGCTCGCGCTGGTGATCGTCGCCGCCGCCGTCGCGCTGGGCATTGTTCGGTTTGCCATCCGGCGCCGCCGCGCCTACTATCTGAAGTCCGCGGAGCGTACCGACACCCCCGCAGCAGACAGCCGCGCCTGAACGCGACATTTCCCCATTATAACAAACAAAAAACCGCGTACCGTCATGACGTTTCCCGTCATCCGCGTACGCGGTTCTTTTTCGTTCTTCGTTGTCGCTTGTCCGCTGTCCGTTCGTTGCCCGTCAATTGCCGATTGCCGGTTGCCGATTACCGATTACCGGTTGTCAATCAACGGGTATCGAATATCGGCCATCGGTCATATCGTACCGATGGTCGCAACGGTAACGGTCGGGATGGCAATGTGACCATCCGCCGAAAACATGTCGAAAATCCGATCGATCTCCCTCAGATATTCCGGGTACCTGTCGTCGTCCTCCCGCAGAGAATACGAGGAGGACAGCGCGCGGTTGACGTAGCCCTGCCTGTCATAGATCTGCGTGTTGTCGGCACGAAAGACATCGCATTCTCCCTCAAAGAAAGCAATACATTTTTCGTCGCTGATGCCGTTTGAAAACCCGTGAAATTCGGGATTGTACTTGCGCCGCAACTCCGCGAGCGCCTTTGTGCACGCGGCGCTTTCCTCTCTGAAATTGTAGACGATCATCACCTTGCCGCCCGGCTTGAGAATCCGTCGGCACTCCCCCCGGAACGCTTCGGGGTCAAACCAGTGGAACGCTTGCGCGGCGGTGATGAAATCAACGCTCCGGTCGGGCAGACCCGTCTGACAGTCGCTGCCGTTGACCGAAATAAAATTCCCATCGGAGGATAGCTTTTCCTCCGCCTTTTGCCGCATGTCGCCGCTCGGCTCCACCGCGAAAACCCGATAGCCGCAATCCAGCAACTGCCCGCTGAAAATTCCGGTGCCGGAGCCGATGTCGGCAAAGACGCTTCCCGCGGGGATGCGCAAAGTGTTTTTCAGATAGTCAAAAAGCCCCGGAGCGTATTTCGGTCTTGCCTTGGCATAAATTTCGCCCTTGCCGTCAAAACGCTTGGTATAGTTCATTTCAGCCTCCGCAAATCAGAATTTATCCGTTTCTCCATCACATAATTTTTCAGTATCACGCCCCGCCGCACGACCTCCTGCTCCCTGATGACCCGGTATCCCCGATTCAGGAAAAACGGCTTTGCCGTAATCGAGGCGTGGGTGACAATCCGCCCATCTCCCACCGCGCTCTCCAGCGCGTCGCAGATCGCGGACGCGATGCCCTGCCGCTGGTGGTCCTTGTGGACATAAAGCCGATCCAGATACCCGGAGGAATCCATGTCGCCGAATCCGACGATCTCGCCGTCCAGGACGGCAACCACCGTATCATGCGCCGAGAGCGAGCGGTTCCATTCGTCCAAAGCCACCTCGCCGGTCGCCCAAGCATTCAACTGCTCCTCCGTGTAATCCCTCGCGTTCACGCTGTGAACCGTCCGGTAAAACAATTCCGCCAACGATTCGCAATCCTCCGCCCGATATTTCCGCAGGTCCATTTTCCCTCCAATTCAAAGCAACCGGGACGGCTTCCCCGCAACCTGAAAATCGGTCTGTGCGCCGTCCGGTCAGCCGTCGATTGCCCGCACAATGTCATTTACACCGATGCCCAGCGCGTCCGGAAGCGTCCCGCCGGCGGGCGCCGTCACGGTGACATCCCGAATCGCCAGAAGCGAGATCGACGGAATCGTCAGCCGCTCCTCCTGCAAGCGTTCCACCAGGTCGGCGATCAGATTTTTGAACACGCCTCCGTCGCGCACGCTCTCCTCACAGAAGATCAGGCGCGTCGTCCCCGCCCGCACCAGCGAGCAAAGCCACGCCACGCACGCCGCCGCAGGACTGAGTTGTTCCATCAGAACCACGCCCACCGACGTCCGGGCGCTCTGTTTGGCGGCGAGCACCCGCACCACCTGCCGCCCGTAGGACACCACGACCGTCCGCGGTGGGGCGCCCTCCGCAAAGTCGGAGATCCATCCCCGCTCGCGCTCCCGGTCGCCCGCCGACGCCCACATCCGCGCGACCTCCGGACATTCCCCGCCGCCGGGATAGCGGATCGCCGTCGGAGCGGTCAGCACCCCCTCGGAAAGAAACCGGCAAAGCAGTCGTTCCTGCGAGGCAAGGCAGGACGGTTCAAAGACGGTCATGTGCGGCATTTGCGTCAGAAACGCCGCGTCGTACACCCCGTGGTGCGTCGGACCGTCCTCTGCCCTCAGCCCTGCGCGATCAACGCAAAACAGCACCGGCAGCTTTTGCAGAGCGACATCGTGCAGAATCTGGTCGTACGCACGTTGCAGAAACGAGGAATAAATCGCCACCACGGGCAAGCACCCGTTCGCCGCCAGCCCCGCCGCGAACGTGACGGCGTGCTCCTCCGCGATTCCCACGTCAAAAAAGCGCTTGGGAAAGCGCGCGGCAAAGGGCGACAGCCCCGTCCCCTGCGGCATGGCGGCGGTGATTGCGCAGATGCGCTCATTTTCCTCCGCCTGACGGACGAGAACCTCGCCCAACTGCTCGGAGAACGTCCGCGCGCCGCTCTCCGTCACGCTCAGCCCGTGGAACGCGTCCGGATTTTTCTCCGCCGGCGCGTAGCCGCGTCCTTTCTGCGTTTTCAGATGGATGAGGCACGCCGTTCCCTTGGACTTCGCCATGCGCAACAGATTTTCCACCGTCGCCTCGTCGTTTCCGTCCGCAGGTCCGAAATAGCTCAGCCCCATGCGCTCAAAATAGTTGCTCTCGGAATAAAGCGAGCCTTTCAGACTCCGCTTGAGCCGCCGCAGACCGTGGAGCAAAGGCTTCCCCACAAGCGGCGTGTGTTCCAGCCCGCGCTCCAACGCCGACTTCGTGCGGAAATACCCGGGGCGCGCCCGCAAATGCGCGAGATTGCGCGCGAAATGCCCCACATTTTTCGAGATCGACATTTCGTTCTCATTCAGAATCACGATCAGCCGGAGGTGTTTGTCGCAGTTGTTCAGCGCCTCGTGGATCATGCCACCGGTAAAGGCACCATCCCCCAGCACGACGACGGTGTAGGCAACCCGCCCGGCAAGGCGATCTGCCCGCGCAAACCCCAGCGCCGCCGACAGCGACGTGGAGGCGTGCCCTGTGCCGAATGCGTCATACGCGCTCTCCTCCCGCTTGGGGAATCCCGAAAGTCCCCCCGGCTGGCGCAACGTGGAAAAGCGCTCCGCCCGCCCGGTGAGCAGCTTGTGGACATAGCACTGATGCCCCACATCGAAAATGATATGGTCCGTCGGCGCGTTGAAAATTCGATGGATCGCCACCGTCAGCTCCACCACGCCGAGGTTGGAAGCCAAATGTCCGCCGTGCGCGGTCGTCTGCGCGATCATGACCTGCCGCAGCTCCCCGCACAGTGCAGGAATCTGCGCATCGCTCAACGCACGCAAATCCTCGGGCGTGCGGATCTTCCCCGGTAGCGGCGGCAATGTCTGCACATCCGTCGGGATGGCTACGGATACCGATGCTTTGCCGCCTTTTTTCGGCTCATTTGCCACTGTGCCATCCTCCTTGCAAAGAAATTCCGATCACGAAACCACGGATACTTGTTTTATTGTACCACATCCGAGGCAAAAAATCAAGGTGTGCCGTACATGTGTCGCCCCTAATTTCCGCTGAGTCATGCAGAAAATTTTCGCCCACCCGCCGGGAAATATTTTCGCAAGAAAAAACACACAAAAGGGGCTGTTAAAAACTAAAAATGAATTTTCAACAGTCCCATGTTCTCTGTCACTTCAGGGTAGGTAGGAAATGGTTCAGCTCACTCCGGGAGGTAGTAGTCAGAGAGATAGACAACATACATCGTCCTTTTTGAATATGACGTTCCCGTCAACGTGCAGTCACCGCTCCAGGAGATTTGTACCTTGGCATTTCCAGCGGTAGAAACCGTGCTACCAGAAATTCGCAAATAATATGTTTTTCCGACTTTCAAACTGTACACAATCTGGAAGTTCAGGTTTTCGTCACTGATATCGTCCGAGGAATATAAGACATTTTTGTTCTCATCAAGCAAAGCGCCGCAGAGATCCGGTTCTGAAATTGATGCAACAGCAAAAGCTGAACCACATAGCATATAGAAAACCGACCTGATCAAATTCATTTTTTCTCCCCTTCCGATTGAATACTAATTTCTGTATCTGATATTTTTATTACCTTGTCAAATGAACGGTAATATCGGCAAAGATGTCTTTCACCGGTGCTATCTGTAATATAAAGGCGTATTTTTGAAGAAGGTTTCGTTATTGATTTTAAGTTGTTATTCAGAGCTTTACATAATGAACTTAATGTAATTGTAAAGTCAAAATACTCTTCAATGTCGATTGCTTTTGGAAATATACCGTCGCTTATATTCAAAAATTGCAGGTTGAAATTTTTATTAACATAAACACCGATGTCCTTGATAATGATGCGGCGGTTGCCGGTATTCACAACTCTGATTCGAACTCCCTTTTCCGCAATATCGTCAACTTCACCATTGTTATACTGCTTCAGCATGCAAATGTCGGTAGCCGTAATTGACACCGATTTTTTGTTAGTTTCTTTCGTTTGCCATAACGCTACCCCTACAGCTGCTACCGTAGCCACCGTGGCAACCACATCCGTGATCATTGAAACAGTCACACAAATATGCATTATAACTGCCCTCCTGCAACATAATCAGTATTATGTTGTACACATAGCAATAAAAAGGTTCGTCGCAAGATGCGCAGGTCAAAAAAGAGTATAGCCAAGGGCGGTTAAAAAACTCGGAATGAGTTTTTTAACCGCCCTTGTTCCATTTTATACTAAAATTTTTCCGCTTTCAGCAAGTCCTCCCACATCCTTTGCACAGTGACTTGCCCGGCATCGGGGGATTTTGCAAAGTCCAAACCCCATCATGAAAAGCACTTACTTTTCCGCGCCCGCGGCGTAGCGCCGGACGATCGCCGCCATCATAGCGACCGTCGCGTCCATGCCCTCCACGCTGATGTGCTCATACGGTCCGTGATAAGCGTGCCCGCCCGTTCCGATGTTCGGGCAAGGCAAGCCCATATACGACAGGCGTGCTCCGTCGGTTCCGCCGCGGATGGGCGTGACGATCGGCTCGATTCCGATCTCGCGCGCCGCCGCAGTCGCGTTCTCGATCAGATGATAGCACGGCTTGATCTGATCCGCCATGTTGCGGTACTGCTCGCGGAGCTTCAACTCCACCGTCCCGTCGCCGTATTTTTCGTTGATGAGCACCGCAACCTGCCGGAGGAATTTCGTGCGGTTCTCCATGTGCTCCGCGTCGTGATCGCGCACAATGTAGCGCAGGGTACAGCTCTCCACGTTCCCGCAAATGTCCGTCAAATGATAGAAGCCCTCGTAGCCCTCGGTTCTGGCGGGGACTTCCTTTTCGGGAAGCAGTCCCTGAATTTCGCAGGCGATCATGGCGGCGTTTTTCATCATGTCCTTGGCACTGCCGGGGTGAACATTGACGCCGTGAACCACAAATTCCGCGCCGTACGCGTTGAAGTTTTCGTACTGAATCTCGCCCTCGGTGTCGCCGTCGGCGGTGTAGGCGTACTCCGCGCCAAAGCGTGCGACGTCAAAAAAGTCCGCTCCCATGCCGATCTCCTCGTCCGGGGTAAAGCCGATACAGATGGTGCCGTGCGGCGCGTTGCCGGTCAGAAGCTGCTCCGCCAACGTCATGATCTCCGCCACGCCCGCCTTGTCGTCCGCGCCGAGCAGGGTCGTGCCGTCGGTCGTAATCAGCGTCCGCCCGACCCACTGTGCAAGGTGCGGGAAATCCCGCGGGCGCAGAATCCGACCGCTCTCCCCCAGCGCCACCTCGCTACCGTCGTAATTTTCAATGACCTGCGGGTGCACCGGACCGCCGGAAAAGTCCGGCGCCGTGTCCATATGGGCGATAAAACCGATGGCGGGAGCGTTCTCGCACCCGGGCGTCGCCGGAATTTTCGCGTAGACGTAGCATTTGTCGTCCAGCACCACGTCCGAGACGCCTAGCGTGCGCAACTCCTCCGCGAGCAATTTTGCCAGATTCCACTGCTCCGGTGTCGAGGGCGTCTCCAGCCCCGCGTTCTGTTCACTGCTCTGTGTGGGAATGTCCACGTAACGCAACAACCGCTGATATGCTCTCATTTTTTAGCCCTCCCCCGCTCTCGCGGGGACTTCCTTTCCCGGCATTTTGCGGCGCTCCGCGCCGCGGCTTCTTTTTCTCCATTATACAAAGACCACCCCGGTTTGTCAAGAGAAAAAAGAGGGGCAGACGCCGGAATCCCGGTTTCTGCCCTTTGATGGATGGAACGCGGACGAAAATCATCTGTCCTCGCGGAAGTAATTGACACCGAGTCCTGCCGGCGGCTGATTTTCCCGCTTGTTGCGGATACTGGTGAAGATCAGCACCACGATGGTGACGACGTACGGCAGCATCTGCAAAATGGGGCGCGCCGCCATTGAAGTCAGGTGCAGTTGCTTGACGTGAACCAGATAGTTTCCACAGCTGAACAGGATGCCGAAAACCGCCGAGCCGAAGATGGTCATATGCGGTCTCCACAGCGCGAAGATGACGAGCGCGATAGACAGCCAGCCAAACGCTTCGATGCTCAGATATGCCTCGCGCGAGCCCATGTAGTCCATGATGTAGTAAAGACCGCCGAGCCCCGCGATGCCGCTACCGATGCAGGTTGCCAGGTACTTATACTTGGTGACGTTGATGCCGACCGCGTCCGCCGTTGCGGGGTTTTCGCCGACCGCGCGCAGATTCAGCCCCACGCGGGTACGGTACAGAATGAGCGACGCGAGAATCGCGACGAGAATTGCAAGGAAGAACATCACTCCGAGGTACTGAAGCGAATCCGTGCGCGCCGCGAACGGAAACCGGAAGTACTTCTTCGGGCGGTTCAGGTACACGTTGGCGTCCAGACCCGCCATGAGAACCTTCATCAGTCCCACGCCGAACGTCGTCAGCGCCAGACCCGTCACGTTCTGATTGGCGCGCAGAGTCACCGTCAGAAAACTGTAAATCAGTCCCATCAACGCCGCGAAAAGGAACGAAGAAAGGATGCCAAGCAACACAATCAGTGCGTGCGGCAGGGAGGACTTTCCGATCATGTTGAGAATCAGACAGCCGCCGGCGCCGCCCATGCACATGATGCCCGGGATGCCGAGATTGAGGTGTCCGGACTTTTCGGTGATAATCTCACCGGTCGAGCCGTAGATGAAGGTCGCGCCGAAAGCAAGGGAGTCAATGATAAATTTCAGAAAAATATTCATTTGGTTTCCTCCTTTGCCGTATCCGTCGTGTCCTTCGTGCCCGTCTTGTCAGTCGCGTCGGTCGTGTCAGCCGCATCGGGTGTGTCCATCGTTTCGGTTATGTCGGTCGTATCAACCGCATTCGTAGCGTCTGCCTTGTTCACCGTGTCTGCCGTTCCGGTCGCCGCGACAGGAGCCTTTGCCTTGCCCTCGCGCCGACGGAAGTGCACTTTATAATTGATGAAAAACTCACAGCCGATGATGAAGAACAGGATGATGCCGACGATGATGTCGGGCATTGCGCCACGCACGTCAAAGACGGTGGAAATCTCACTCGCGCCGAGCTGCAAAAAGACGATCACGGACGAGGTGAGGGACATAAAGAGCGGGTTGAATTTGCCGAGCCACGACACCATGATCGCGGTAAAGCCCTGCCCGCCGACCGACTCGGTGGTGACGGTCTGGTCCAGCCCCGCGGCGATCAGGTATCCGGCAAGACCGCAGAGAAGTCCGGAGAGAATCATCGTGCGGATGATGACGCGTCTGACGTTGATTCCGATGTATTTCGCCGTCCGCTCGCTCTCGCCGACGACGGAGATTTCGTAGCCGTGCTTGCTGTATTTCAGATAAACGAACATTCCCACAGCGAGAACCAGCGCCACAAGGATAATCAGCAGATAGTCATTGCCGATGGTGGGGAGCTTGCCGTACGGGAGCTTGCCCAGCGAGCTGGAGCCGCTCGGAACCCATTTGATCAGACAGTAGGAGACGATAAATTTTGCGACGTAGTTCATCATCAGCGTGAACAGCGTCTCGTTGGTATTCCAGATTGCCTTGAACACGGCGGGGATGATCGCCCACAGCATACCGAACAGCAGCGCCGCCGCGAACATGAGAATCAACAGCGCCCATTCGGGGAGACTGCCACCGGAATGGTAGGCGACGCCGATGGCGGCGAGCACACCCATGAGCGTCTGCCCCTCCGCGCCGATGTTCCAAAAGCGCATGCGGAACGCCGGGGTGACGGCAAGGGAGATGCAAAGCAGGATAGCGGTGTTCTTCAGAAACTTCCAGAAAACGGCGGAGGAGAAGAACGAGCCGTCGATAAAGCAACGATAAAATTTCAGAATGTCGCCGGGGTTCTGCTTAAGCTTGTCGATCAGCAGAAGCGCGACCAAGCCACAGCAAAGAAGCGCCAGCAAAAACGCCGCCACGCGGATGCCCGCGGCACCCCAGGGCGAGATCGACGAGCGCTTGGACAGATGGATCAGCGGCTCTCTTGCGGTCGTGTTTTTCTCTTTCATTGTGCCGCCTCCTCCCGTTCCTCGTTGGTTTTTGTCATGAGAAATCCGATTTCCTCTTTTTTCGCCGTCCGACCGTCCAAAATTCCGGTAACGCGCCCGGAGTTGATGACCATAATGCGGTCGCACAGCGCGATGAGCACGTCCAGGTCCTCACCGACGAAGATGACTGCCGTGCCGTTTTCCTTTTGCTTGTTGAGCAGATTGTAGATCATGTAAGACGAGTTGATGTCCAGTCCGCGCACAGGGTACGCTGCCATGAGCACCTTGGGTGACGCGGCGATCTCACGACCGACCAGCACCTTCTGTACGTTACCGCCCGACAGGCGGCGCACCGGAACGCCGGCGCCCGGCGTGACGACTTCAAGACTCCGAATCACGTCCTCCGCCAACGACTTCGGGCGACTGCGATCCAGAAAGACCGACTTTCCGCGGCGATAAGAGCGAAGCATCATGTTGTCCACAATGTTCATGTTTCCGACCAGTCCCATGCCGAGGCGGTCCTCCGGGACGAACGAAAGCCGCACACCCAGCTCCCGGATCTGAATGGGGGTCTTGTCCCGCAGATTGACGGTCTCGCCGCTCTTGGGGTCGTGGTAGCAGATGGTTCCGCCCGCCGTCGTCTGTAAGCCGGCAATCGCCTCGAGCAGCTCGCGCTGACCGCTTCCCGCGATGCCCGCGATGCCGAGAATCTCGCCGCTGTTGGCGACAAACGACACGTTTTTGAGCACCTGCAAGCCGTCCTCGTTGTAGCCGCAGAGGTTCTCCACCTCCAGCCGCGGCGTGACGTCCTTCGGCTCACTGCGATAGATGTTCAATTCCACCTTTTTGCCGACCATCATCTCGGTCAGCTCGGATTCGTTGGTCTGCGCCGTCTCGACGGTCGCCACGTGCTCGCCCTTGCGCAGAACCGCCACGCGGTCGGAGAGCGAGAGCACCTCGTGCAGCTTGTGCGTGATGATGATGATGGACTTGCCGTCGTCGCGCATCCGCCGCAGGATGGAAAACAGCTTGTCCGTCTCCTGCGGGGTCAGCACCGCGGTCGGCTCGTCCAGAATCAGAATGTCCGCGCCGCGGTAGAGCACCTTGATGATCTCCACCGTCTGCTTTTCGGAGACCGACATCTCGTACACTTTTTTCTTGGGGTCTATATGGAATCCGTAGCGCTCGGAAATTTCGAGCACACGGTCGTTGACATTTTTCAGATTGAATTTGCTCCCGTCATCCACGCCGAGCACAATGTTCTCGGCGGCGGAAAACAAATCCACCAATTTGAAATGCTGATGGATCATGCCGATCCGATGGTCAAAAGCGTCCTTGGGCGAGCGGATGATCACTTCCTCGCCGTCCACAAAGATCTGTCCCACCTCCGGGAAGTAAATCCCCGCCACCATATTCATCAGGGTGGTCTTTCCGCAACCGTTCTCCCCGAGAATTGCCATAATTTCACCATGGTACACCGTCAGGTCCACGTTGTTGTTGGCGATCACGTTGCCAAAGCGCTTGGTAATCCCCCGCAGCTCCAGCGCAATTTTCCGATTTTCCGCGTTCTCCACGATTTTCCTCCACCGTTCGTATTTTGCTTCAGAAAACAGGACAGGGGGTGACGCATCTGAGTGCGACACCCCGTTGCCCGTGTTTGATTTTAATACTTTTCGTTGACCAGCGTAATACCGTCGATGCGCGCGTCGAAGTACGGCGCGGAGCGGAACTCGGACTCGTGGAAGTAGCCGTCCTTTACAGCCTCGGTGTCCTTCGTGTAGTCCTTATCGGTGTCCACATCCGCCATATAGGAGGTCACGGCCTTGCCGCCGATGGTGATGAAGTTTGCCTTCGCGGTGTCAAAGACATGGAGCTTGCCCGACTTCAGATCGGCAACTGCCTTGTCGATGGCTTCCTTGGTGCCCTTCGCGGCGACATCCTGGTTCAGACCCGTCAGAAGAACGGAGCCGGTCTCAATGGTGCCCGTCCAGTCGGTTGCGATCTTCGCGCCGGTGCAGTAGGACTTGATGATATAGAGGTAGTAAGGAGCCCAGTCGATGCGGGAGGAGATGATGAACGTGTTCTCGCCTGCCTCGTAGGTGGAGCCGTTGTAGGAAACGTTGGGGATGCCTGCATCCTCGCAAGCCGTAGGAGCACCCATGGAGTCCGCGTGCTGGGAGATCAGGTCGCAGCCGGCATCGATCAGAGCCTGAGCAGCGCTCTTCTCTTCCTTCTCGTCGTACCAGGCGCCGGTGAACTGAACCTTCATCTGAACATCGGGGCAAACGGACTTCGCGCCGAGATAGAAGGAGGTATAACCGGAAATAACCTCAGCGTAGGTGTAAGCGCCGACGTAACCCATCATCGGAACGTCGCCCTTGAGCTTGCCCGCTTCCTTGAGCTCGTTGAGCTTCAGACCTGCGGCGATACCCGCGAGGTATCTGCCCTCATAGATGGAAGCGAACGCGTTGTGGAAGTTGTCCAGCTTTTCGGTGTGCGCGGTGGTGCCGGTTGCGTGGCAGAACTGAACGTCGGGGAACTTCTTCGCCGCCTCAACCATGAAGCTCTCATGACCGAAGCTGTCGGCGAACACGATCTTGCAGCCCTTTTCAGCCAGCTCCTTTGCCGCCTCGTAGCAAGCATTGGACTCTTCGATATTTCTCTTGAGGATGACCTGCTCATCGGACAGACCCAGTGCCTTCTGCACTCTCTTGATGGCGTTGATGAAGTTCAGGTCGTAGGTGGAATCCTCGTCGTGGAGCAGGATCACACCGATCTTGAAGTCAGCAGGAATCTCAAAGTCCTTCTTGAGTTCGACTTCCGCCAGAAGGGGATCGCTCTCGCCGAGCTTCTTGTCCTCGTTGCCGGAACAAGCAGTCATCAGAACACCGGTGATTACGAACAGGAGCGCGAGCGCGAGTGAAAGAACTCTCTTCATTTTTGTTTCTCCTCGTTTTTTCGTTTTTGTTGAAATTTATTTCACAGGGGAATCGCCCCCATAAAATCAAGGGAAATCATTCGGGACGGGTGCAGAACGTCACGCCGTTTTTTTCATCGAGCGCGGAGATCATCGCGAGGGATTCGACGCGTACGCCCTCCCGACGCAGCTCGTCGCCGCCGCCCTGATATTGCTTCTCGATGGCGATCGCCGCGCCGACGACCTCTGCTCCACCCTGGCGGCAAAGGGAGATCAGTCCGCGGAGCGCCTGCCCGACGGCAAGGAAATCATCGACCAGAAGCACGCGATCCTGCGCCTTCAGATAATCGGCGCTGACCACGATATTGTAGGTTTTCCCGTGTGTATAGGATGTCACCGGAGCCACGTAGCTCTTACCGCTCATGTTGGACGAGGCGGACTTTTTGGCGAACACCATGGGCACGCCCAGCACCGTCGCCGCCGCGAACGCGATCGGAATTCCGGAGGACTCCACCGTCAGCACCTTGGTCACGCCCTCCCCGGCAAAGAGACGGGCGATCTCGGCGCCCATGCGTCCGATCAGAGCCGTATCTACCTGTTGATTCAGAAAGCTGCCCACCTTGAGCACATTGCCCGGCAGGATTTTGCCGTCGCTGATGATCCTATCTTCCAATTCGCGCATGTTTCCGTCTCCTCAATTTCACAAAAAATTCCCGGAAAAGCAAAAAACAGACGAAATCCGCCTGTTTGCCAACGCTCATCCCCCCGGCGATCGCGATACTGCATCCCCCCGGAAGAACAATAAAACAACCAATAGTCGCATCGTTTTGGCGCGCGGTAGAAACATTCAGACCATATCCCTGAACCTATATTGGCAAACTGTACTATTCAATTCCGTAACAAAACGAACACACATCGTTCATCACTTACGCACTTATTATACAGGAATCGACAGCAATAGTCAATAGGGAACTTTGCCCAATATCCGTATAAGCCGAAAGCAACTTTTAGCACATTTGACACAAGAGTCGGGAAGCAGACCCGAAAATCCGCCTCCCGACGCCGTATCTGCGCACCTGTTTTTTCATCTAAGACACCGGGATGCGCCCGATTTCTTCTCCCGGATGATGCCGCGCCGCGCCGTTTTCACTTCTGAAGCCGCCGCACCACCGCCAGCATCTGCGCCGTCTGCGCGCGCGTCACCGGCTCGTTGGGGGAAATGTTCCCTGCCCCCGCCGTCGGCGTCAGCACGCCGAGCGAGGACAGCGCCGCGATCGCATCGTCCGCCCAGGAGGGAATGTCTGCCGCGTCCGCGAACACCGGCTTGATGTCCGACGCCTCCGCCCGGATCATGCGGCAGAGCCAGACGGCAGCCTGCGCGCGGGTGAGCGTTTCATCGGGCAGGAAATTCAGATTGCCCTTGGAATCCTCGTCGGCGTCGATGTACCCGAGCCGGTACGCCGCGGCGACGTAGCCCTTGGCGTCGGCGGAAATCGCGTCATCGTCGGCAAAGCCCGTGTCCTTCACATCCGGTAGGGACGTCACCCCGATCGTCTGCATCGCCATCTGAAGAAATTCCACCCGGCTGACCGTCTGGTCGGGATAAAAGTAGGTTTTCTCGCCCAGCGCGGTACCCCGCATAATTCCCGCCTCGGTCATGGTCAGCGCGGCGTTGTATTCGCGCCGCCCCATCATGTCGGCGTACTCGACCGACACCGACGGTGCTTCCACACGGACGCTGACCGTCGCGGCGGCGCTGTAATTGCCGTACAGATCGCGGGCAACATAGCGGAAACTGTCCGTGCCCGTAAAGCCGAGGCGCGGCAGGTAGACATACGACCCGGTCGCGGCGTCCGTCATGAGCAAAAGCCCGTTGCGCGGCGCGCTGACGATCTCAAAGGTGAGCGGGTCGCCCTCCGGGTCGTAGGCGCTGAGCGTTCCGTAGCCGACAAAGTTGCGGTGCGTGCTGACGCACAGTGCCTCACTGCTCACCACGCTGACCGTCGGGGAATAGTTCAACTCGTCCAGAAGGTAGACGTTGCAGGTAATGGCATACCCCACCTCGCCGGGCGAGAACGTAAACTGCGCCTTTCCCTTGGCACTGCTGTCCTTCGCCACGTAGGAGAGCAGGCGCAGATCGGAGCGCGGGATCACCTGCCCCTCGCTCACCCGGACCGAGCCCATCATCAGCTCGCCGTCGGTCACGGCGGGAAGCGAACGGATGGTGACGGCGCTGACGCCCGACAGATTGAGCGAGCGCGCGAAGACGTCCTCGGAGAAATAGTAATCGTTACCGCACAGCGTTGCCACCGCCATGTCCGTGCGCGCCGCTAAAATCGCGAGCGCCGGGCTGAGCGGCTCCGTGCCGGTTTTCTTCTCGCCTTCTGTCGCCGACGCGTCCGGGGACTGCGGCGCTTTGTCGTCCTGCCCGGTTTTATCGCCGTCCGCGTCGGATTTGTCTGTCGTGCCGACGGGGGGAGTCGTTCCCGTTCCCGTTCCACGGTTGTCGGTCGCCCCCGTCGTGCCGCCGTTGCCGCTCTTGCCATCGGTCTGACCCTTGGCGTCCGTCCCGGATTTCCCGTTCTGTTCGGTGGCAGTCAGGGACGGCAACTGCTTTGCCCCGTCCCGCGAGGTCTCCTGCGCCGCCACGCCCACGCACGCGGCAAGCAGCCACGCCGCCAGCATCAAAAACCCCAAAGCATGCCGCCATGCTCTTCTGTTTTTCATGGTATGATACCCCTCCTCTGATTCAGGTATCACATTCTATGCGGTGCACCCGGCGAATATGCGCGCGGAGGGTGGCGGGGACAACGTGGGAAACTTTTTGGGAAAAAGTTTCCCACACCCTTCAAAAAGCCATATAAAGGGGATAGCTGTTCGACTTTAGGTTTCTAAATGGTTCAGCTGTCCCCTTTATTAAGTTTTCGCCCGCCTTTTTCAAAAGGCGGCGGGTTGAGGGTGGAACCCTCATCGCGCTCCGCAGAGCGCGAAATCCCCATCGGTGTTTCTTTTTCCATAGCTTTTTCTTTGCGCCTCTGGCTTCAAAGAAAAAGCGGCTAACAGCGCTGAAATTGCAAGGAATAGCAAGTATTTTGTATTTGCGGCTGGTATCTACTTTGGGTTTGAAGTCTTTGATGCCGGATGTGGGGGAAGAACCCCTCAGGCGTCGGGGTTGCTCCCCCCACGCCCTCCACTCCAAGGCTGGATGCGCGTCGAGCCGCAACGACGCGGCGCGTCAGCGCATTGGGGAGGGGTGGCAGAGTTGCCACATCCCTCCCCACACCCCTCCCGGGATTCGCTGAAATATAGGAAACCGGGCGGGGGAAAACTCCTGGCGAGTTTTCCCTCGCCGCCGGGGACAGCTTCAGCACGGATTTTCGGCGCACAGCCAAGGAAGCGGGAGGAGGCGGAGGGAGAAAACTTCGGCGTTTGAGATGGTTTCTCCCTCCGCAAAGACGGCTGAAAGAATATTGTTTTCGCTGTGTGGAAAATTTAGATTCGTTTCATTTGCGGTTGGTATGTACTTTTAACTGAAATCTCCGGTGCAGGATGTGGGGGGGAGAACCCCTCAGGCGTTCGTGCCTGCCGCGTAGCGCAGGCGGGTTCTCCCCCATCCCACCTATTCTCTAAAGCGGCGCACAGCCAAGGAAGTGGGAGGCGGCGGAGGGACCGCGGCAAGCCGCCAAACCTCGGCGTTTGAGATGGTTTCTCCCTCCGCAAAGACGGCTAAAAAAGTATTGTTTTTGCTATGCAAAAAAGCTGGATGTATCTCGATTGCTGTCTGTTTCTACTTTTGGCTAAAAGGCTCTCATGTCGGATGCGGGGAGAGGAACTTCGGCGTTTGAGATGGTCCTCTCCCCGCTAAAACAGCTAAAAGAATATTGTCTTTGCTGTGCGGAAAAGTTGGATGCATTTCGATTGCTGTCTGCTTCTACTTTTGACTAAAATCTCAGGCGCAGGGGCGTGCCGCCGCAAAACCCGAAAAAACCCTTGCAATTCCCGCGGGAATGTGCTATATTGTAGGTTGTATTTTGTCGGAAGCGCGTCGCGCTCCCCGAAAGGATCGGTATTTCTATGCAATCGGCACCTCCGCGTCCCCAAGTCTCCCCCAAAACGCCGCGCACGCACGCGTGGCACACGGTCGGGCATTCTCTCCTTGTCTTTTTCCACCACAACACGGTGCTCTGCATCGCGGCTCTCGCGGCACTCCTGACCGCCTGCTTCGTCCCGCCCGACCGCGCCTACCTCGGCTACTTTGACGTTAAAACACTATCCTGCCTGTTCTGCACGCTGGCGGTCGTCGGCGCACTGAAAAACATCCGCTTTTTCACCATCCTCGCACGGCGCATCGTGCGCATGGCAGGCAATCTCCGCACGGCGATTCTGACGCTGATGGTCATCACCTTTGTCGGCTCCATGCTCATCGCCAACGACATGGCGCTCCTGACCTTTCTCCCGCTCGGCTTCTTCGTTCTGGACTGCACAGGCAACCGCGCGTATATGGCGTTCACGTTCATCATGCAGAACATCGCCGCCAACCTCGGCGGGATGCTGACCCCGTTCGGCAACCCGCAGAACCTCTACCTTTACACCCGGTTTGCCATCCCGAACGGCGAGTTTCTTTCCATTATGTGGATGCCGTTTCTCCTGTCCGTCGCCTTGATTGCCCTGTGCTGTGTCGTATTCGTCCCCGCCCGCACCATGACGCTGACGGAGGACACGGGTGACACGCTCCCCGCCGGGCGGACGGCGCTGTACCTGCTTCTTTTCGCTCTGTCCATCGCCATCGTTTTCCGGACGGTTCCCTACTACGTCGGGCTGATTGTCATTCCCCTCGCGCTTCTGTTCCTCGACCGGCGGGCGCTCGCCGGCGTGGATTATCCGTTGCTCCTCACCTTCGTCTGCTTCTTTATTTTCTCGGGAAACATGGCGCGTATCCCCGCCGTGCGGGAATTTTTCTCGGCGCTTCTCTCCGGAAGCGTCCTGCTCGTCAGCGTTCTGTCCTGCCAGTGCATCAGCAATGTTCCCTCCGCCATTCTGCTCTCGCAGTTCACCGAGGACTACCGTGCGCTCCTGCTCGGCGTCAACATCGGGGGGACCGGAACGCTGATCGCGTCGCTGGCAAGTCTTATCACCTTCCGCGAATACAACCGTGCGTGCCTCGGGCACACCGCCGCCTACCTTGCCCGCTTCTCCGCCTTCAACTTCGCCTTTCTTATCGTTCTGACCCTGTTCTGTCAGTTCGTCGTGCTGTGAATATGAAAAAAAGAGGCTGTCGCGTCGCGTCAGTCTCTTTTTTATTTTTCTGCGCTCAGCTTCCCAGCCCGAGGAGCAGCGTCGCCACGCGGAAATACATCATCAGCGAGAGCGCGTCAACGATGGTGGTGATGAACGGGCTCGCCATGACCGCCGGGTCCAGTCCGATGCGCTTTGCCGCGATGGGCAGAAGCGACCCGATGACCTTGGCAATGACGACAGTCAGGAGCAGGGACAGCGCGACGACCACGGCGATCATCACGCGCGAGAAATCAAACAGAAAGTCAATGCTCATAACCTTGACAAAGGCGGCAACGCCCATGACCACGGCGCAGACAAGCGAAACGCGGAATTCCTTCCAGAGCACGCGCCAGGCGTCAGACAGTTCAATGTCCCGCAGCGAGAGCGCGCGGATGATGGTCGTGGAGGACTGACTTCCCGCGTTTCCGCCCGTGTCCATCAGCATGGGCATGAACGCCGTCAGAATCGGTAAGAGCCCCAGCGCCTCCTCGTAGTGCGTGATGATGATGCCGGTGAAGGTCGCGGAGACCATGAGCAAAAGCAGCCAAGGGATGCGCTTGCGGAACGTCTCGAACACGCCCATTTTGAGGTAGGGCTTGTCGGTCGGAGAGATTGCCGCCATCACCTCCATGTCCTCGGTCGTCTCGTCCTGAATGACGTCGATGGCGTCATCGACCGTGACGATACCGACCAGCCTCCCCTCCGAATCGGTCACAGGGAGCACGAGCAGGTCGTAGTGCGAGATCATCTCCGCGACCTTTTCCTGGTCGTCGTGCGTCTGCGCGGAAATGATGTTCCGGTCCATAATGTCCTCCAGCCGCTCGTCCGGCATGGAAAAAAGCAGGTCCTGCAAGCGCACCACGCCCTCCAGATGGCGCTGTCCGTCCGTCACATAGGCGACGTAGACCGTTTCCTTGTCCACACCCGTGCGCCGGATGGTGTCGATCGCCTGCGCGCAGGTCATCGCACGGCGCAGCTCCAGAAACTCCGCCGTCATGACGCTTCCGGCGCTTCCCTCCGGGTACGACAAGAAGCGGTTGATCTGCGCGCGGGTCTCCGGCTTGGCATTTTTCAGAATCCGCTTGACCACGTTGGCAGGCATCTCGCCCAGCATATCCACCGCGTCATCGACGTACAGATCTTCCAGGATTGCCCCCACCTCGCTGTCCGTCATGCTCCGGATCAGGTCTGCCTGCACATCCGCGTCCAGCTCGGCGAATACATCCGCGGCGGTATCCTTGTTGAGTAATCGGAAAACGGCAGGTTGGCGTTCGGGAGGCAACGCCATAAAAAAATCCGCCACGTCCACCGGGTTCATCCCGGCAACGCGCTTCATAAACGCGGAATATTGTTTTTGATTCAACAATTCCGTCAGTTCTTCCGTTTTTGAGACGGACTGATTCTCTTCCATCTCCATCGACATCGGATACACCTCCGTTTCCTGTATTCATTTTGACAACACCTCTGATTATTATACCACCGATCTCACCGGGTGTCAACTCCCGGTGCGTCATTCCCTGCCATCATCGGAAAATTCACGAAATATCCCTTGATTTTTCCCATAGTTCATGTTAAAATAGACGGAGAATATGGATCGTGCTCCGTCGCCGACGCGCACAGGGGCGCACCGAATCCATTCGGAAACGAGAGGATACCGCCTCATGGCAAAAATTCAGGAATCCGGTGAAATGTATCTGGAAACAATCTACGTCCTGCAAAAAAAGAACGGCGCCGTTCGCTCTCTGGACGTAGCGGAACATATGGGCTACTCCAAGCCGAGCGTATGCCGCGCCGTCGGACTGCTTAAAAAAAGCGGGCACCTGCTCATGGAGCGGGACGGTGCCCTTTTGCTGACCGAAAGCGGTCAGGCGATTGCCGAGAAAATTTACGACCGCCACGTCACGCTGACGGATTTTCTGACCCGCCTCGGCGTCCCGCCGGAGATCGCCTCCGCGGACGCGTGCAGAATCGAGCACGTCGTCAGCGACTCCTCATTTGAAGCCATCAAAAAGCAAGTACAGTCCAAAGTCGACGCGTCCCCCGAAAATTCCGAGACACACAGAGAAAAATGATTGCGGCGCACACGGCGTTCCGGTCATAGCGCGTGCCCCGGCAAATCATCATAACTCAGACAAAGAGAGCGCGCGTTCCGATGGGCGCACGCCCTCCAGACATCAAGGCACACGCCTCCAATCAAGGGACGCGCGTCCCGATCACCGTGACAGGCGACCTTGCCTCCGGCTCGGAGTGGTTGCGCACAAAGTCCTTCACACGCAGGTCGCGCGGGTGACTTATAGTGTTTGGCTCCTCGTAGACGACTTCATACAGCACAGAATCGGCATACCCGATCTCGTCAAAGGCGTCCATGATTCGTGGAAATTTCGATGGTGTCCACGCTGCCTGCCCGCAGGCGCTCCATGGATGCCGCCGACAGATCGGAAACCGATAGCGCCGTTTTCCGTGCAAGCTGCTTTTTACGCTTGTGAGCATCGCGTACTCTCCCGCCATACCCATATATTCCGCTACAATCGGGAGGCTCTCGCCTCCTTTTTTGTATTCGGTGCGTCTATTGTACCACATTGCGCGCACATTTACACCCGATTTTGTGCTCGTCTTTTCCTTTCGGGAAATCGAGCTTGGTTCGGCGGTTCGGCGATTCGGAAGCACCGGAGGGCGAGCGTGAGACGACAGCCATGATTCACGGTCGGATAAGCGCACGTGAGGAGGGGTACCGTCTCCGCATCAGCAATTACAGTTGCACCGTTACCGGTCAGTAATGCGACCGGTTCCGTCCTCAATCTGAGCATCACCTTTCGCTCATTAAGGCGCATACCTTCAGAAACTTCTGCCCGGTCAATTTCTCCCCCGCCCAAGTTTCCTGTTCACCCCCTCCAAGCTCTCGCTCAAGATCTCTATCCAAGCGTCCACCCAAGCCCCGCTCCAGTTTTCTCGCTCCAAACATGACTAAGGCGCCCGTCCGGGCGCCGTCGAATTTCCCCATCCAAAG
>CAKSNQ010000011.1 GCA_934476315.1 uncultured Eubacteriales bacterium | reverse complement strand
CCCGGAACACGGAATGTTCCCATCGAAATTCACTGGAATTTCTGAAAAGTTTGTTCTTATATGATTGCCCCAGAGCAGAAGGCGCGGGTGACGTACGACAACATTCTGCGCATGACAGACGATCCCGATGTGCGCGACCCCATCAAGTTCCTGCGCGAGCGGGAGATCGTGCACTATCAGCGCTTCGGTGAGGCGCTCCGCCGGGTGCAGGAGAAGATGGACGAAAAGAACATCTATGCCTACAACCCCGCGTTCGACCGCCGGAAAAAATAAGTGCGGCGTTCCCCGGCGTCCTTGACAAACGGAAAAAAATCCGTTATAATAGCGTCAGAAAACAGGGAAGGACGGGATGGGACATGAAACAGCAGGTCAGAATCAAAAAATTACGAGAGGGCGCGGTGGTGCCGACCTACGGCTCGCCGTATTCCGCGGGGTGCGATCTGTACGCCTGCCCGGAGGACGATGTGGCAATCGGGGCGGGGGAGACCGCCATGATTCCGACCGGCTGGGCAGTGGAGTTGCCGGAGGGCTTTGCCGGGCTGATCTATGCGCGCAGCGGGCTTGCCACCAAGAGCGGGCTGGCTCCCGCCAACAAGGTGGGCGTGGTCGATTGCGACTACCGCGGCGAGATCTGTGTGGCTCTGCACAACCACGGACGCGAGGCGCGCACGGTTCGGCGGGGCGACCGCATTGCGCAAATGGTGATTACGCCGTATCTGACGGCGGATTTTTCCGAGGCGGAGACACTTTCGGACACTGTGCGCGGCGAGGGCGGCTTTGGCTCGACGGGAAAATAAGTGACGGCAAAAAAAGGGGGGAAGAAAACTCAATGAGTTTTCTTCCCCCGGACGCCGGGCGCGGCGGCTGGATGCCGCCGTTTGCCGACCCCGACGGGCGCACTGCCGTTCTCGTCGGTGTGCGGAGCATACCAAAGAAGGTGCTGACGCGCGAGCGCGTCAGCACCTTCTTTGTATTTGTCGGGCGAACTCAGTCGTCCACCTTCGGGATGCGCTGAATGTCGGGGTCGGTGAAAATGTCCAGCTCGTCGAACGACGGCGAGGAGAACTCGGAGACGACCGATTCCACGTCGGTGGAGAACCAGTGGCGGGTGTTCGGCTTGATGGTGTACTGCTGACCCGGCTCCAGGACGATCTCGTGGAACACGGTATAGCAGGTGTCCTCCTTGACGGGGTGGCAGTGATGGTTCGGTGTCGGCTCGCCCTCTACATAGAGGTAGACCTTACCGTAACGGCAACGAAACGTCTCCTGCTTTCCGACGTAATTCTTCTCGGGCAGGGGCGCGTGGATGTGCTCGGGGCAGGTCATGCCGGGGAGCAGAACCATTTCCTTGCCGCAGTAGCGGTCGGTATTGATGTAGGTCACGAGCAGAAGTCCCGTGTGGTACAGGTCGCCCAGACCGAAGTCCGCGACCTCGATATTGGCGATTTCCTCGGGGGAGAGGACGATGTGTGCTTTTGCGTAGACCTCCGCCGCCTTTTTGCGGGCGATCTCTATGTCAGCTTTCTTCATAGGACAACTTCCTTTCTTTGATTTGGTCCCCGGTCTGTCGGATGCGATTGCCGGGGGAGGAATGTTCCGGTGCGGAAACATTCCCCGCGTGTCATTATTATACAGCAGATTTCCCCGTTTGTAAAGGAGAAAAATGCAATTTCCCCAAAAAGTTTGCTTTTATTGCGGCGCTTACTCGTCCCGCGTCCGTCCGACGGTGACGGCGAGCACATTTTCGGCTCCGTGGAGCAGAAGCAGGCGGGCGCAAGCCGCGAGGGACGCGCCGGTCGTGCAGATGTCATCGACCAGAACGACGGTCTTGCCGGACAGATCGGTTTCGCCCCGCCGCAGAGAGTAGGCGCGTCGGGCGCTTGCCACTCGTTCGTCGGCGGATAGATATTTTTGCGCGGTTTTCATGGAGTGTCTGCCCGAGTGGTGCAGCAGTCGCGCCCACGGCAGCTCCAGTGCTCCGGCGAGCGCCCGGGCAATCAGAGCGGCTTGATCCAGACCGGTCAGGCGCACGGCGGCAGGTCGGCGCGGGACAAAGGTGACGACCACTCTGTCCCGGAAATCGTCCGGGGTGCCACCGATGGTGCTGTCCGGGACGCGGTTCGGAGCGTCGCCCGGTCTACCGTTTCCGCCGTTGCCCGCCGCCGCACCGAGGCGGATCAGCTCCTGCCACACGGGGAGCGCGAGCGAATCGGCGAAAAAGCGGAACAGGGGACGGTCAGCGTGCTCCTTGACGCGGAGAATGAGTCGGGCGGGGACGGAGCGACCGGAGCTTACATAAGGGACAAGCGAGACCAGCGTGTCGCACCCGCTCTCATGGAGGAGCGGCGGAACGCATCGGCATCGCGACGTGGGAACCTTGCAGACGGGGCAGGGCTTGATCTGCCACGCCCGCCACGCGGACAGGCAGGCATCGCACAGCAGCGGGCATGCCCGGTCCGAGAAAACGGCACCGACGCGTTTTCCGCACACGCGGCATCTGGGCGGAAAGAGCAGGCAGAACAAACGCCGGGGGAGGGAAGCAGTCATTTCAGCACCGCCCCCCATCCGCGGTCGCTTCGCAGAGCCGCCGGGCAAGTCCGGTGTAGCGGAGGGACTGCCGCTCATTTTCCACCATGGTGCGGGCAACCTCCTCCCGTCCGACCAGAATGACCATCTTCTGTGCGCGGGTGACGGCGGTGTAGAACAGGTGGCGGGTCAGAAGAAGCGCCGGGGCGTCGTACAGCGGCAGGATGACGATGGGGTATTCACTGCCTTGGCTTTTGTGGACGGTGATGGCGTAGGCGTGCTCCAGCTCGTCCAGGAGGGAAAAGTCGTAGACGACCTCCCGCTCGTCAAAGTGGATTTCCATGCACTCGGCGGCGTGGTTGATGTCGAGAATGACGCCGATGTCACCGTTGTACACGCCGCTCCCCGTGCTCCCGTCGGCGCGTTGCCACGTCAGATCGTAGTTGTTGCGCGTCTGCATAACGCGGTCGCCGACGCGGAAGATCCGCTCGCGGTCACGGTATTCCGCCTTGCTGTCGTCGGCGGGGTTGAGCGAGCTCTGGAGCAGGACGTTGAGATTTTCCGTCCCGCCCTCGCCCTTGCGCGAGGGGGAAATGACCTGGATGCCGTCGCGGGTGATCTCGCCGTAGGTGCGGGGCAGGCGGTTTTTGCACAGGTCCGCGATGGTGTAAACGATGTCGCGGGCGCTCTCCCGCCGCAGATAGAAGAAGTCGTTGTCGCGGACGTCCAGCCGCGGCATCTGCCCGGCGTTGATGGCGTGCGCGTTGGTGATGATGAGGCTTTTCTGCGCCTGTCGGAAGATTTCGGTCAGGCAGACGGTGGGGAAACGACCGGAGGCGATCAGGTCGTGCAGGATGTTGCCCGCCTCGACGCTGGGGAGCTGGTCGGCGTCCCCGATCAGAATGAGACGTGCGCCGGGCTTGATGGCGCGCAGAAGTGACGCCAGCAGTCCGTTTCCGATCATGGACGCCTCGTCCACGATGATGACGTTCTCGTCCAGCGTGTTGTTTTCGTCACGGCGGAAGCGCCGCTCGCCCGTCACCTCGTCGCCGAACCCGACCTCCAGCAGGCGGTGGATGGTCTTTGCCTCGTGCGCGGTGGACTCGGACATGCGCTTGGCGGCGCGCCCCGTCGGAGCCGTCAGCGCCACGGTGTAGTCCATGCTCTCGAAAATGTCGATCAGCGCCCGCACCACGGTGGTTTTTCCCGTGCCGGGTCCGCCTGTGAGAATCATGACGCCGCTTTGCATGGCGTCGCAGATGGCTTTGCGCTGAAGCGTGGCGTAGGCGATGCCGCAGGTGCGCTCCTCCCGCTCGATAAAGGCGTTGACGTTGGAGGCGCCCACGACCACGCACAGGCGGTCAAGCAGGCAGAGCTTGGCGGCGATGTACGCCTCGTCCTCGTCGGCGCTCCGATCATAGATGTACGGCACGCCGTCCCGGACGCGGCGACGTACCTGGTCGGAGGAAACCTGCGCTTCCAGCGCCGCGCGGCATTGCTCCGGCGTGCCGCCGAGCAGACTTTGCGCCGCGGAGAGCAGCTTGTCCTCCGGGAGGCAGACATGCCCGTTGCGGGAGGCGTTGCTCCGCAGAAGATAGCCGATGCCGCTCTCCAGCCGCATGGAGCAGTCCGGGGCAAAGCCCAGGCGCTGTGCCATGGTGTCCGCCTTTTCAAAGCCGACGCCCGGAATTTCGTCGCACAGACGGTAAGGATTTTCCTTTGCCCTCCGCACGGCGGTGTTGCCCCAGCTGTTGAAAATGCGCATGCTCAGCGTCGCACCAAAATAGTCGCGGAAAAAGAGCATGGCATCGCGCATGCCCGCCTTCTCCCGGAAGTCCTCGGCGATCTCCCGGGCGCGCTTTTCGGAGATGCCGGGGAGCTGGGCGAGCCAGTCCGGGTGGTTTTCCAGCACGTCAAAGGTGTCCTCGCCGAACATATCGACGATCTTTTTCGCCATCTTGGGACCGATGCCGCGGATGGCGCGGGAGGACAGGTAGCGCAGGATGGCGGGGACGCCGGTGGGGAGGATGCGCTCGGCGCGTTCGACGGCGAACTGCCTGCCGTATTTCGGCGAGTGCACCCACCTGCCGAACAGCACCACGCCGTCCCCCTCCGAAATGCCGGGGATGGTGCCGCACGCGGTGACAAGCTCGTCGCCCTCGGTGCCGACGTCGCACACCGTATAGCCGTTCTCGGCGTTGGAATAAACGATTCCCTCCACGGTGCCGCGCAGCTCGATCAGGCGGTCGTCCGGATAGGACATGGCGCTCTCCTCCTTTCCTTCGGTCGTTTGTTCCGGCGCATGTGCCGCCGGTCAGCTTTCTGTGTGATGAATAATGTAGCAGACAGCGCCGAAGCGCTCCAGCAATGCGCGCGCCGCCGATGACGGAGCGCCGTCGGCGCCGAGCAGGCGGTCGTCGTACAACACGACGATGCTGCCGCGCCTCCGGGTGCCTGCGGGAAGCACGCTCTGCGCCTCCTCCAGAAGAATCTCCAGCGACGCGAGGGCTTCCTCGTCAAACACCCGGACGGCGACGCACACGGGCTCGGACAAAAACAGCGCGTCCGACAGAACACGCAAGGCGCAGAACACACCGAACACGGCGAACGCGCAAAGAAAAATTTGAATCCAAAGCGGCAAAACGACCTCACCCCCTCGATGGCAGTGTATGGTGGGGGTGAGGTTTCGGTTCCGCCGGTCCGGCAAAGCGGGTTTGATTGACAGACGTTCAGGGAATCAGGCGGCGGCGAAGCTCATCGGCAATGTCGCATGCCTCCCACGGGGCATTCAGGTCCTCGCGCCCCATGTGACCGTAAGCAGCGAGGGCACAGTAGATAGGACGGCGCAGTCCGAAGCGCTCGATGATGGCGGCGGGGCGCAGATCGACCAGCGAGAGAACCGCGTCCGCGATGCGCGCCTCGTCCACGACGGCGGTGCCGAACGTGTCGATCATGACCGACACGGGGCGGGCAATGCCGATGGCGTACGCGACCTGCACCTCACAGCGGCGGGCAAGCCCTGCCTTGACAATGTTTTTGGCGATGTAGCGGGCGGCATAGCAAGCCGAGCGGTCAACCTTGGTCGGGTCCTTGCCGGAGAACGCACCGCCACCATGACGGGAATAACCGCCGTAGGTGTCTACGATAATCTTACGTCCGGTCAGTCCGGAGTCACCCGCCGGTCCGCCGATGACAAAGCGTCCGGTCGGGTTGATGTAAATTTTGGTGTTGTCATCCATCAGTTCCGTGGGAATGACCGGGCGGATGACCTCGCGGATGACATCCTCGCGAATGGTCTCCAGCGACACGGCATCGCTGTGCTGAGTCGAGATGACGATCGTATCCACACGGACGGGCTTGTCGTCGTCATATTCCACCGTGACCTGCGACTTTCCGTCCGGGCGCAGGTAGGAGAGCACGCCGTCCTTGCGCACGGCGGTCAGCTTCTTTGCCAGCGCGTGCGCCAGCGAAATGGGAAGCGGCATCAGCTCGGGAGTCTCGTCGCAGGCAAAGCCGAACATCAGCCCCTGGTCACCCGCGCCGATCTCGTAGGCGTCGTCCGTGCCGTTTTTGGCTTCCATGGAGCGGTCAACGCCCATGGCGATGTCGGGGGACTGGGCGTGGATGGAATTGAGCACGGCACAGCTGTCGCAGTCAAAGCCGAATTTGGCGCGGGTGTAGCCGATGTCTCGCACGGTCTTACGGACGATCTCCTGAAAATCGACCTGTGCGCGCGTGGTAATTTCACCCATGACCATGACGAGTCCCGTCGTGCAGGCGGTCTCACAGGCGACGCGGGACATCGGGTCCTGCGCGAGGATGGCGTCGAGGATGGCGTCGGAGATTTTGTCACAGACCTTGTCGGGATGTCCCTCTGTGACCGATTCGCTGGTAAAAAGAACTTTTCTCATGTTTTTCCCTTTCTTTTTTCGTTCCTTCTCCGATCTTTGCTTTTTGTTGCCGCAAAACAAAAACCCCGGCAGAACCGAGGCTAAAACACGACACAAGTGTCCCAATGTCTCATCTCTCGGGAATTGGCACCTTCGCCGCATGTGCGACGGGTTGCCGGGCTTCACAGGGCCAGTCCCTCCACCACTCTTGATAAGATCAGAATCCGGATATTCAATTGCGGAAACAGTATATCACACTTTTTTCCCGATTGCAAGGGGTTTTTGTGTTTTTCTCGGGGAAAAGGGGGGTGTTTTTTTGAAGGGGGGAGGATTAGCTGTCTCTTTTTTAAGTTTTCGCCCGCCTACTCACACAGTTTCGCTGTCCTTCATTAAAAGTTTTCGCCCGCCTTTTTCAAAAGGCGTCCGCCCGCAAGCGGGCAGGTCGAGGGGCAACGCCCCATGTCGCCGCCCGCGGGCGGCGAAGCCTTGCGGCATTTTCTTTTTTGTGGATTGTCCGCGGCGGGTATCGCCGCGGCAATCGGTTTTCTTTGCGCCTGTGGTGCCAAAGCAAAAGCGGCTGGAAGTGTTGAATTGTCTGGGACTGTGGGTGTTTTTGTGCTTGTGGCTGGTATCTACTTTTAGCTAAAGACTGAGGTACAGGATGCGGGGAGAAAACCGACTCATGCGTCGTCGGTTGTTCTCCCCGCGCCCCTCATTCCTTGGCTGGATGCGCGTCGCGCCGCAACGACGCGGCGCTTTGGCGCATAGGGGAGGGCGGCGCGGGGGCGCGCCGATGACCCCTCCCCATACCCCTCCCGGGCTTGCCGCGGTTCAGAAAGTTGGGCGCGGGGCGGGTTCTCCTCCTCTCCCCGGGAGCGCTGAAATGCAGGAAGCCGGGCGAGGGAAAACTCTCGACGAGTTCCCCCTCGCCGCCGGAGACAGCTTCAACACGGACTTTCGGCGCACAGCCAAGGAAGTGGGAGGAGGCGGAGGGAGAAAACCTCGGCGTTTGAGATGGTTTCTCCCTCCGCAAAGACGGCTAAAGAGTATTGCTTTTGCTGTGCTGAAAATTTGGATTTGTTTCGGTCGCTGTTGGTATGTATTTTTAGCTGAAATCTCCGATGCAGGATGCGGGGAGAAAACCGACTCATGCGTCGTCGGTTGTTCTCCCCGCGCCCCTCATTCCCCGGCTGGATGCGCGTCGCGCCGCAACGACGCGGCGCTTTGCGCATTGGGGAGGGCGGCGCGGGGCGCGCCGATGACCCCTCCCCAGACCCCTCCCGAGGGGCGTTGAAATGCAGGAAGCCGGGCGAGGGAAAACTCCGGGCGAGTTTCCCCTCGCCGTTTGGGACAGCTCTGAAAGGAATTTCGGCGCACAGTCATAGCCAAGGAGTGTGGGGAGGCGGGGAGAGGAACTTCGGCGTTTGAGATGGTCCTCTCCCCGCTAAAACAGCTAAAAGAATATTACTTTTGTTGTGCTGAAAATTTGGATTTGTTTCGGTCGCTGTTGGTATGTACTTTTAGCTGAATCTCCGATGCAGGATGCGGGGAGAAAACCGACTCATGCGTCGTCGGTTGTTCTCCCCACACCCCTCATTCCCTGGCTGGATGCGCGTCGCGCCGCAACGACGCGGCGCTTTGGCGCATTGGGTGAGCAAAATGGGCGATATTTTCGCGGGATTGCGGGAAAAGGGATTGATTTTTGAGCGGCTTTCGGCTATAATAGAGGTAATATCATGGGAAAGTCTATCAACACAGAAAAGGGGGCGATGCTATGGCGGCGAAAACCGACGGCGAGCGCAAGCATGAGCGCGACCGCGACCGCGACGAAAACGGAAAAGCGGCACGCACGGGACTGAAGGAATGGTTCCGCTCGCACGATCTGCGGCGCAACATCGGGATCGATCTGGGCACGGTGAGCGTGCTGGTCTGGGTCGAGGGCAAGGGCGTCGTTCTGCGGGAGCCGAGCGTGGTGGCGGTGGACACGACGACCGATCGTATCGTCGCGGTCGGCAGTCGCGCACAGGAGCTGATCGGGCGGGCGCCCGCCAACATCGAAACGGTCAAGCCCCTGCGCGAGGGCGTCATCAGCCAGTACGAGGTGACGCTGAAAATGCTTCAGTATTTCATCCGCGCGGCGTGCGGGAATCTTCTCCTGCCGCCCCGGGTGATGATCTGCGTGCCCTCCGGCGTTACCGAGGTCGAGGAACGCGCGGTTCTGGACGCGGCGCACGAGGCGGGCGCGGGCAAGGTCTATCTGATGGAGGAGCCGGTCGCCGCCGCTTTGGGCGCAGGGCTGGACATTTCGGCGCCGGTCGGACAGATGGTCGTGGACATCGGCGGCGGAACCACCGACATTGCCGTCATGTCGCTGGGCGGCGTGGTGGTCTCCGAGTCGGTCCGCGTGGCGGGCGACCGCATGGACGAGGCGGTGATGCGCTACGTCAAGAACACCTACGGGATTCTGATCGGAACGCGCACGGCGGAGCTGATTAAAATGCGCATCGGCGCGCTGTACACCCACAAGCAGGTGCGCAGTGTCGAGGTGCGGGGGCGGGACGCCCAGACGGGACTTCCGCGTTCGGTCACGCTGACCTCCAAGGAAATGCTGGAGGCGCTCATGGAGCCGACCTGCGTCATTCTGGACGCTATCTGCTCGGTCATCGAGCGCACTCCGCCGGAATTGCTCGGCGACATTCTCAAAAACGGCATGGTCATGACGGGCGGCGGCAGTCTGATTCTCGGATTTGACCGCATGATTCAGCGCGCGACGGGCGTGCCGACCCGCGTGGCGGACGATCCCGTGACCTGCGTGGTGCGGGGAACCGCCATCGCCATGAAGAATTTCCGGGAGCTCCCGGAGGGGCTCATCAACCTGGAGCGCGCGCGGCGCTACCGCCTGTAAGCACAAGAAAGAGAGGGAACATTCCATGCATACATCGGTGATTCACGGCTTTGAGCCGGAAAGTGTTTTTTATTTCTTTGAGCAGATCAGCGCCATCCCGCGCGGCTCGGGCAACGAGTCGGGCGTGGCGGACTATCTTTGTGCGTTCGCGCGCGAGCGAGGGCTGTCCTGCCTACGCGACAAAAACAACAATGTCCTCATCCGCAAGCCCGCCACGGCGGGGCGTGAGCAGGACGCGCCGCTTCTTTTCCAGGGGCATACCGACATGGTGTGCGAGAAAAACGGCGACACCGTGCACGATTTTCTGTGCGATCCCATCAAGCTGCACCAGGAGGGCAACCGCCTTTTCGCCGAGGGGACGACGCTGGGTGGCGACGACGGCATTGCCGTTGCCATGATGCTCGCGCTTCTGAACGGCGAAATACCCGACCACCCCGCGCTGGAGTGCCTTTTCACCACCGAGGAGGAAACGGGCATGGGCGGCGCGATGGGCTTTGACTATTCCGCGCTCCGTGCGCGCCATATGATTAACCTTGACAGTGAGGAGGAGGGACAGATGACCGCGGGATGTGCCGGGGGCATCCGGACCGATCTGCGCGTGCCGGTGACGACCGCGCCGGGCGACGGGACACTTTGCCGGGTGAGCCTGACCGGGCTTTGCGGCGGGCACAGCGGCGAGAACATCCACTGCGGGCGTGCCAATGCCAACCTGCTGCTTGCGAGACTCCTCTGGGCGGCGCGGACGGAGGTTCCGTTCCGGCTGGTCAGCATTGCGGGCGGTTCCAAAGATAACGCCATTCCGCGGGAGTGCGAGGCGATCGTATCTGTGCAAAATCCCGCCGCGCTGAGCATGCGCCTGATGGCGCTTGCCGATGAGGTGGCGGGAGAGCTGGTTCCCGCCGACCGTGGCTGCACGGTGCGGTGCGAGGTGACGGGCACGGACGCCGGGGCGCTTTCTGACCCGATGGACGAGGCAAGCACAACGCGGGTCCTCGCGGTTCTGCGGGGACTGCCCAACGGCGTTCTCGCCATGAGCCATGAGGTCGAGGGGCTGGTGGAATTTTCCCGCAACCTCGGCGTGGTCCGCATGGCACCGGGGGCGGTCGAGCTGGTGCTCTCCAGCCGTTCCTCCCGCGACAGTCAGCTCGACGCCTCCACGCAGGCGCTGGACGCACTGGCGTCGCTGTGCGGCGGCACGGCGCGGCATTACAGCCGCTATCCCGGTTGGAGCTACGCGCCAACCTCGGCGGTGCGCGATGCGTACGCCGCGGCGTATGAGGCTCTTTACGGAAAGAAGCTGCGTGTCGAGGTCATCCACGCGGGGCTGGAGTGCGGTTACATCCGCCGGCAGCTTCCCGACATGGACATGATCTCGGTCGGACCCGACATGCAGGGCATCCATTCGCCGGATGAGGTGCTGTATCTGGATTCGGTCGCGCGGGTCTGGCGCACTCTGGAGCGCCTGATCGCCGACTGGCACGTCGGGGCGTAAGATCATCCGGCAGGAAAGGCAAAATCGGAGAGGAACGGGACAATGAAACAGGATAACGACAACCGCAATTACAATAAAAATCAGCCCGCAGGCAACGGGCGGGGAGAATTTTCGCACGGGAGAGGGGGAAGCGGCAACCGCGGAGAACGCGGAGACCGCGGCGAGCGCGGCGAGCGCACAAACCGCGCGGGTCGCGCGGGGAATGACGCCCGCGAGGTTCGCGGCAACCGCAAAGTCCCCGCAGACCGCGGAGAACGCGGAGAACGCGGAGAACGCGCAAACCGTTACGAGGCAAAGTACGAGCACAACGCGCCGCGCACCACGGGCGGGGAGTCGCAGGAAGAGCGCGAAACCGGTCTTGTGATCGGGCGCAACGCCGTGCGCGAACTGCTTGCCGGCGGGCGGACGGTGGACAAAATCCTGGTGCGCCGCGGCGACAGGGAAGGCTCCATTGTCGTGCTGGTCGCCATGGCAGTGGACCGCGGTATTCCCGTGGTCGAGGTCGATCACGAGAAGCTGGATGCCATCGCGGGCTTCGCTCCCCATCAGGGCATCGTCGCCATGACCGCGCAAAAGGATTACGTCGAGGTCGAGGATATCCTCCGGATTGCCGAGGAGCGGGGCGAGGCGCCGCTCATCGCCATCGCGGACGGCATCACCGACCCGTACAATCTCGGCGCGCTCATCCGTTGCGCCGAGGGCTTGGGCGCTCACGGGCTGATTCTGCCCAAGCGCCGCGCATCGGGGCTGACGCCGCTGGTGTCCAAGGCGTCGGCGGGCGCAATCGAGCATCTGGCAATCGCCAAAGTGACCAACCTTGCGCAGACGGTGCAAAAATTGCAGGAGCGCGGGGTCTGGGTCTATGCCGCCGAAGCGGGCGGCACGTCGTACGACAAGGTGGACTTTTCCGGTCCGTGCGCGATTGTTTTCGGCAGTGAGGGCGACGGCGTTTCCGCACTGCTCAAGCAGAAAAGCGATATGATCGTTTCCATTCCCATGCGCGGACAGGTCAATTCCCTGAACGTTTCCACGGCGGCGGCGATTCTTCTGGCGGAGGCGGCGCGTCAGCACGCGGCAAAGCGCGCGGCGTCCGGCGAGGGCTCCGCCGAACTGTAAAATTTGATCTCCGGGGAGGAAATGCACCGGGGAGAGGGAGGGTTGAATATGGCACAGAAGCCGCCGAGCAAAGCGGATGAGCTGTTGGAGCGTCTGCGGGCGTCGCTCGACGAGGATGCGGACAATTCCCCCGAGGAGGTGTTTGCCGGTCAGTCCACCGGAAATGCCGCTGCGGACGAGGATGACTTTGACGCGAACATGGCGCGTCTTTTGGGCAGTCTTGTCGCGGAACATACACAGAAAAATGTTAAGGATGCGCCGGAGCGGGACGAGGCGGAGCCTGTGACCCTGCCGGAGGACGAGGAGTTGTCCGACTTTGAGGAGGCGGACGAGGAAGCCGGAGAGGCTCACGAGACGTTGAGTGTCGGGGAGACATCGGAGGTCGGCACAGCCGACGCCGCGGACGGGGCGGACGCGCGGGTGACCGTCGGAACGCCGGGCATTTTTGAAGAATCGGAGCTTTCTCGGATGGCAGAGCCATCCGGGACGTCCGGGTTTGACGGCGGGGCAGTGATGCCGGACATGCCGGATGATGAGTTGCCGCAGTGCGCACGCGCGGAGGTCGAGCTGGACGGACATTTGGCGTCGGAGCCGCTTTCCGATGCGGGGGAGGCGACCGATGTGGCGGATGAGACGGGTATGGCAGATGTGGCAGACGCGAACGGCACAGAAGAGACGCTCGCGCCGGACGCGTTGGGCACGCAGGAAGCGCTGAAAACGCAGATTGCCGCGGCTTCGGACAAAGTGGCGACGCCGGAGAGCGGGGATACCTTCCGCGCTGTGAACGTCGCGGGGAGCGCGGATGCAATCATCATGGACGACGACCTTGCGTCGGAGGATCCGTCTGTTTCGGCGACGCCGGAGCTGACGGTCAGCGCGGAAATCGTTCCGCCGACCGTCGGACATGAAAATGAAATCGTTTTGGATGAATTTGAGGAAGCGCCGCCCGTTCCGGTGACGCCGGTCAAACCCGCGCCCGCCGAACCTGCCGTGCCCGCCGTCGGAAACGGCGGGGAAATCCCGCAGGAAGCGGCGGCGGGACAATCACACCACGCCAATGGTGCGGTGTCGAACGTCTCCGGTGTGGCATCGCAAGTGCCCGGTGTGACGTCGCCGGGCGCTTCACCGCGCGCCGAGGATGCGGGGCGACATGGCGAGAGTACGCAGGGGACAGTTCCCACCGCGCATCCCGCTCCCCCTGCGGAGACGGCACAGGCGTCCGCAAGCTCCCCGGCAGAAACGGTCGAGGCACAACAGCCGCCCAAGGCGCCGCCGGTGACACCGGTCTCCTCGCCGCTGGACGCGCTTCGCCGCGCCAACGCCGAAAAAGAAAAAGAGGAGAAAAAAGGTGTCCGCAAGCAGTCGCCGCTGGATGCTCTCGCCCGCGCGGGCGGCGGCATCGCGGGCAACGTGACGACGGTGGACGGCTCGCCTCTGTCGCGCCCGTCCGGTGCGTCGTCAAAGCGCGAGCGCGCCATGAGCGACGAGGATGTGGAGCTGCTGCTCGACCTCGGATATGAAAACAATTTGGCGCAGAAGCTCGGAAACGAGCGCGTGGAGGGTGTGAAATACCGTCGCCGCGACGATGAAAAGCGCCGTCGCCTGCTCCGCGCGGTCTACGGTTGCCGCGGGGAGGAGTACGGCGGGCACGCGCAGGACAAGCAGATCCGCGAGGATTACCGACGCGCCACGCGCGGCGCCATCTGGCGTGTGGTGGCGGAGATTTTTTTGACGCTTCTCCTTTTGACGGTTGACCTGTATTCCCTGATGCGCGACCGTCTGCCGCAGAACCTTCTGCCGCAGATCGACGCGTTTGTTTACCCGATCGGATTTCTTCTCCTGGTCGTCGCGGCGATTCCCGCGTGGAAGCTGCTCGCGCAGGGCGGACGGGCATTGCTCCGTCTGGAGCCGACGCCCGGAAGCGTTCCGACGCTGGGATATTTTCTGTCGCTTGCGTACGATATTCTCTTACTCCTGAGCGGCGGGGGAACGCAGAGCATCTGGCTTAACGCCACGGCGGGCATGTCGCTTTTGTTGCTTTCCGTCGGGGAGCTGATGACAATCCGCCGGGAGAGAGTCTCGTTTGAGGTCGTCGCGGCGCGCTCCCGCAAGATCGTGGTGGAGCACACGGAGCCGAAAAAGAAAAAGGTGGTGCGCGGCGGGCACATTGTCAAAATTATCAACGACAGCGCCGACGAAAAGCTGTTGCGTGTCCGACCGACCGACACCGTTTCGGGCTATTTCCGCCGCACGGGAGAGCCGACGGTGCGCTATCGCATGCTCGGCGTTCTGATCTCGCTGGGGCTTCTGCTCGGCGGCGCGGCGGCGGGCGTGAGCCTGATTCGCTGGGGGAACGGAATTAACGCGGTGGCGTCCTTTGTGTTGACGGCGCAGGTTGCCATGCCGACAGCGGCGCTGATCGGCTATTCCTTGCCCATGCTTCACGCCACGCTTCACCTCAAGGACCACGGATGTGCCCTGATCGGACAGAGCGCGGTGGATGAGTACGCCGGCAAAAAGACGTTGCTGTTCGATGACACCGAGATGTTCCGCGCGAAAAGTTCGACTGAAATTACGGTCAAGGGAAGCGGCGACCCGCGCCGCTACATCCGCTACGCCAAGCGCCTGTTCCACACGCTGGGCGGGACGCTGCGCGGCGTGGCGACCTCGGACCTGTCGGAGGAGACCTACGCGGAGCGGGTGGAAATTCTGAAAATTGCGGACGAGGGCGTGGAGGCGCGCATCGACGGCAAGGTGCACGTGATTGCGGGAAATTCCGCGTATCTGCTGAAAAACGGCATTGCCGTTCCCGGGGAGAACGCCGAGCTTCTGGTGCGGCGGAATGTGGAGAGTTGTATCCTTTACCTCGCGTTCGACGGAAAATTGCGCCTCGGCTACGAGATCGACTACCGCATCTCCGGACGCTTTGAGCAGATCGTGGAGCGCCTTGCCGCGCTGGAGACCTCGGTCGCCATCTGCTCCTACGACCCCGACATCAACCCCGACTTCCTCGCGCGCAGTCGCCAGGGGGCACGGACGCCCGTCGGAGTCATCAAGCCCATCCGCTTTGAGCGGCAGGCGGAGTCCCATCTGATCGATAGCGGTGTGGTCGCGACGCGGAGCGCACGGGATATTTATTTTGCTCTCGCCGCCTGCGACTACCTGCGGGACAACGATCGGCAGATCCGCCTGTTCCACGGCATCTCGCTCGTGCTCGGCGCGGCGCTTGCCATCGGGCTGTCGTTCGCCGGCTGGATTGCGCCCGGCATTTCCATGGTCGCCCTGCTTTTGCAGATCGAATGGTGCCTGCCGATCGGACTTCTGACCCGCCGCAACCTCTCACTGGCATGGCGGCAGAACGACACGTCCGGCAGATCGTCCGGAACCGCGGGAACCGCGGGAACCGCGGAAAAATAACGACGCCCGCGCCCCCCGTGGGGGCGCGCCGGAAAAACCATATACATTACGAGGGGAAAGATCCCGCCCGGCGGGAGAACGGTATCGGAATGAAACAATCATCACCAAGACGAAAACAAGCTGCGCGCCCGGGGAGCAGTATCCTCAAGAGCGTTGAGAAGCCGGGACGGTACGCGGGCGGGGAGTATGGGCAGGTTCTCAAGGACAAGAGCGCGGTCAAGGCGCGGTTTGCTTTCTGCTTCCCGGACACCTACGAGATCGGCATGTCCAACCTCGGCGTGCGCATCCTGTACGGCGTGCTCAACCGCGAGGAGGACATCTGGTGCGAGCGGGCGTACGACCCGTGGCCTGACATGCAGGCGAAAATGCGGGAGTACGATCTGTCGCTGACAACCATGGAGAGCGGCGACGCGCTCGGGGACTTCGACTTTGTCGGCTTTACACTCCAGTACGAAATGAGCTATACCAACGTTCTCAATATGCTGGATCTTGCCCACATTCCTCTGCGCGCCGCACAGCGCGGCGAGGAGGACCCGCTCATCATCGGCGGCGGTCCCTGCGCCTACAATCCGGAGCCGGTGGCGGACTTTTTCGACCTGTTCAACATCGGCGAGGGCGAGGAATTGCTCCCGGAGATTGTGCGGCTGTACATCCGCATGAAGGACGAGGGACGCTACACCCGCGCGGCATTTCTGCATGAGGCGGCGCGCACGATCGAGGGCGTGTATGTCCCCGCACTGTACGACGTTACCTACAACGACGACGGCACGATCCGGGCGTATACTCCCATCTACGACGATATTCCGCGACAGGTGCGAAAGCGCATCGTCAAGGATATGGACAAGGCGTATTTCCCCGATCAGCTCGTCATGCCTTACATCGAGACGGTGCAGGACCGCATCGCGCTGGAGGTCTACCGCGGGTGCATCCGCGGATGTCGCTTCTGTCAGGCGGGCATGATCTACCGCCCCGTGCGGGAAAAGACGCCCGCGGTGCTGGACGAGCAGGCGCGACGCCTGTTCCGGGCGACCGGATACGAGGAAATTTCACTGTCCTCGCTGTCGATCAGCGACTACACCTGCCTTGGCGAGCTGACCGACCGCCTGCTGTCCTGGACGGACGACAACATGGTCAGCCTCAACCTGCCGTCGCTGCGCGTGGACAGCTTTACCAAGGAACTGATGGACAAAATCTCCACGGTGCGGACATCCTCGCTGACCTTTGCGCCCGAGGCGGGAACGCAGAGACTGCGGGATGTCATCAACAAAAACGTCCGCGAGGACGACCTCATGCGCGCCGTCGGCGTGGCGTTCGAGGCGGGCAAAACGCAGGTCAAGCTGTACTTTATGAACGGACTTCCCACCGAGACGGACGAGGACATTGAGGGCATCGCGACGCTCGCAGAGCACGTGATCGATAAGTTTTACGCCACGCCCGACCGCCCCCGCCGCTCGCCGAGCGTGACGGTCAGCGTCTCCTGCTTCATCCCCAAGCCGTTCACGGCGTTCCAGTGGGAGCCGCAGGACACACTGGAGGAGCTGGCGCGCAAGCAAAAGGTGCTTGCCGACCGCATCAAAGACCGCAAGATCCGCTATCAGCACCACGACGCCAAGATGTCGCACATCGAGGCGGTGCTCGCGCGCGGCGACCGGCGGCTGGCAGACGCGCTGGAGGAGGCGTGCCGCGAGGGATTCATGTTCGACGCGTGGGATGAATATTTCGACTATGATCGCTGGATTGCCCTGTTTGCAAAGTGCGGCGTCGATCCCGCTTTCTACGCCAACCGCCGCTGGGGGCTGGATGAGGTTTTGCCGTGGGATGTCATCGACTGCGGCGTGACCAAGGCGTTTTTCCGCCGGGAACACGACAAGGCGCACGCGGGTGCGACGACCCCGAACTGCCGCGAGGCGTGCAGCGGATGCGGCGCCAACTGTCTGGGAGGTGAGCGAGCATGCTGTCCGAAAACAAAATAACGCGGCGCGACAAGCGGGACTATCCGCAGCTTCCCGAGCCGCGGACGGTGCGCGTGCGCTTTCGCAAGGTGGGGGACCTGCAATACATTTCCCATCTTGATCTGCAACGCACGATCAGCCGGGTGCTGGTGCGCGCGGGAATCCCGATGTGGTACACGCAGGGCTTCAACCCCCACGCCAAGGTTATTTTCGCCCTGCCGTTGAGTGTGGGCGCGGAGAGCGAGTGCGAATTGATCGACCTGCGCATCGACCACGACATGTCATGCGAGGAAGTCCGCGATCGCCTGAACGAGCAGGTGACGGAGGAGCTTCGTGTTCTCGAGGTATATTTGCCGCCACAGGGGTCGGTCTTTCAGAACATGGCGTGGGCGCAGTATACCCTGAAAATTCAGAGCGATGCCGTGCGCGCGGTGAGGGCGGAGCAGGTATCGGACTATCTGACAACTCCGCCGCTTTTCTGGACGAAAAAGTCCAAGTCGGGCGAACGTGAGATCGACATGACGAGCATGATTCGCTCCCCCGCAGTGAGCAAGCCGGAGGAGGACACGCTGGTCATCGACGCCCGCATGTCGATCGGCGGCGCGGACTATCTGAACCCCGCCTATGTGATTGAGGCGCTGAGCCGACGCTTTGGTCTGCTGGGCGGCGACCTGCAACGGGAGCAGTATTCCATTCTGCGCACCGAGGTCTTTGACGCCGACGGCAAGCCGTTCCGCTGAATACGGCGGCGAAATAAACAAAAAGGGTGCTGTCGCGCTTAGACGCGACAGCACCTTTCAAATTGGTAGTCGGGAGCCGTCGGTTCCCGCTCTTATGTTGAAGGCGGAGTTATGCCGTTGGCGTCGGGTCGTTCACAAGATTCAGCTCGCAAAGGCAGGCGCGCAGACGCTCCCGGAGCGCTTCGTCCGGCGGGAGGAGCGGCAGACGGAATTCCTCACGGCACAGCCCCAGAAGCGACAGCGCGGTCTTGACCGGGACGGGATTGGTGTCCGCGAACAGCATCCGCGTCAGCGCGTGGAATTTTGTTGCCCGCGCCGCCGCCAGCCGCGGCTTGCCCTCGCTCCACAGACGGCAGATGTCGTAAACGTCCCGCGGCACGAGATTGGACAGTACCGAGATGACCCCCGCGCCGCCCATGGCAAGCGTGGGAACGGTCAGGTCGTCGTTGCCGGCGTAAACATCCAGTCGGTCGCCGCAACGGTTAATGAGCGCTCCGAGTGCGCCCATGTCCGGGTTCGCCTCCTTGACGCCGAGGATGTTCGGGTGGTCGGCGAGGCGTGCGTAGGTCTCCGTCGCGATGGTGACGCCCGTGCGCCCGGGGACGCTGTACACGATGAGAGGCTTTTCCGCGGCGTCGGCAACCGTTTCGTAGTGGGCGCGAAGCCCGGCTTGCGAGGGGCGGTTGTAGTAGGGCGTGACGACGAGCAGGGCGTCCGCTCCCGCGGCGCAGGCACTGCGGGCGATGGTAACGGTGTGGGCGGTGTCGGCGCATCCGACCCCGGCGATGAGGGGGATTTTGCCGTCAATGCGCTCGGCGGCAAAGGCAAACAGCGCGATCTTTTCCGGGTCGGTCAACGTGGCACTCTCACCGGTCGTCCCCGCGATGACGAGCGCCTGAACGCCGTTTTGCAGCTGCCGCCGGATCAGAGCACCGAGCGTTTCGTAATCGACGTGCCCGTCGCAAAACGGAGTGATGAGTGCGGTGGCGGCGCCGCGGAACAGCGTGGGTTTTTGCTTACTCATGAAAAAACCATCCTTTCGTCGCAAATCGGGTATCGGAGAACAATTTTGTAAATCGGACAGCGGGGGGAGAAACCGAACTTTTAAGATTTGCTTAATGCCCGCCTGAGCGGGAGAAAATTCGGCAAAGTGCTTGCATTTGACGCGCTTTTGCAGTATAATGAAACCGATGGGCGTGCCCCCGCAGGCGCTCTCTTCTCTGGTAGTATATGCAACCGCCTCCGCGGACTTGCGGCGACGGTGTTGTTTTATTTTCGAAAAAGGATGTTTACCGATATGTCACAGACCCAACCCATTCAGAACGAGCGCCCGCAGACCGACCTGCGGACATCGGATTTTTTCTATGAGCTTCCGCAGGAGCTGATCGCCCAGCACCCGACCGAGCCGCGCGACCACAGCCGCCTGATGGTGCTGGACCGCGCGACGGGCGCGCTTCGCCACGAGCATTTTTACAACGTGATCGACGAGCTGAATCCCGGCGACGTCCTGGTCATCAACGACTCCAAGGTCATCCCCGCCCGGCTGTACGGGCACGTTGAGGGACGAGAGGATGCGGCGGTGGAGCTTCTTCTGCTCCGGCAAAGAGAGCTGGACACGTGGGAGGTGCTGGTCAAGCCGGGCAAGCGGGCGCGGGTCGGCATGCGCGTGGTGTTCGGTGACGGGATGCTGACGGGAGAGGTGACGGCGCTGGTCGAGGAGGGCAACCGCCTTGTCCGCTTCACCTATGATCACGCGCAGTACGCGACCATTTACGACGTCCTGCACCGGATCGGGCTGATGCCCCTGCCGCCGTACATCACGGCACAGCTTGAGGACAACGACCGCTACCAGACGGTCTATGCCCGCGAGGAGGGAAGCGCAGCCGCGCCGACCGCCGGGCTGCATTTTACGCCGGAACTACTCGACCGCATCCGGGCAAAGGGCGTCCACGTCGTCTCCGTGATGCTTCACGTGGGGCTGGGGACGTTTCGTCCCGTCAAGGCGGACCATATCAGCGAGCACGTCATGCACACCGAGTACATCTGTGTGACGCAGGCGGCGGCGGACGAGATCAACGCCTGTCGCGCGGCGGGCGGGCGCGTGGTCGCGGTCGGGACGACCTCCTGCCGCACGCTGGAGAGTGTGACGGACGAGAACGGCGTGGTTCATGCCGTCAGCGGGGACACGGGGATTTTTATCTACCCGGGCTATCGTTTTCGGGCGGTGGATGCACTGATCACGAATTTTCATTTGCCGGAGAGCACGCTGCTCATGCTGGTTTCCGCGTTTTACGATCGCGGGCACATCATGGAGGCGTATCGGACGGCGGTGATGGAGAGGTATCATTTTTTTAGTTTTGGCGATGCCATGCTGATCGTATAAATCGTCACATGCTGCGTTGTCGGGCGACTCATTCGAATTGCCGTAGGTCACTACGGCGTGTCATCTCATTCGCACCCTTACGCCTTGCCTGTGACGATTTCTACTGCTCAGCACCGCAAAAATTTGTTACGATGCGTCGTCGTTCCTCGTCTGCTCCCTCACCGTAGGGGGCTGATGCCGGCGCCGATTGCCGGGGTGCCCGCCGCGCGTTAACCATTTTACCATCTTGAAAGGAGGTCGGAAAGCCAATGAAAAAGCGACAGAGAGTCCGCCACGTCGTCGCCATGTGCGCGGTACTTCTTGTGGTCTGCCTCCTGGGGACGTCCGCGCTGGTCTGGCTGTACCGTTACCCGTATTCTCTGGCGTCCCGCCCGGCGGCGGTCTTACATGAGGCGGGAGAGTTCGGGTATCTGTCAGACGATACAGGGGCGCTGTCGCTTCCGACGCTCCGTGCACAGCAGGCGTTTGTTTATGACTGCGAAAAACAGGCGATCCTCTACCGGAAGGGGGCAAACAAGGTGGTTTACCCCGCCAGCACGACCAAACTGTTGACGATTCTGTGCGCGCTGGAGCACATCGCGCCGGAGACGGTCGTGACGCCCGGGGAGGAATTGTCCCTGGTGGACGCGTCCTCGTCGCGGGCGTACATCACGTCGGCGCACAGGCTGACGGTGGAAATGCTGATCGAGGGGATGCTGTTGCCGTCGGGCAACGACGCGGCGTACGTGCTGGCGGCGGCGGTCGGAGAAAAGCTCAGCCAGGGCAGGGCAAAGGGCGCCGAGGCGGTCGCGGTCTTTATGCAGGAAATGCGCGCATACGCCGGGCGCATCGGGCTGGTCGGAACGGAATTTACCACGCCGGACGGTCTGGCACAGCGGGAGCACTATTCCACCGTGGAGGATATGGTTCTGATCTCCCGGCTTGCTATGCAAAACGACATCATCCGCCGCTATGCGTCCATGGCGGAGGACGACGTGGTTTACGCGAGCGGTCACACCAACCACTGGAAGAATTCCAATCTGCTCGTCCGCCCCGACAGCGCCTATTACGATGCCCGCGTGACCGGGCTGAAGACCGGTTCGCTGGAGCACAACTTCTGTCTGATCTTCACGGCGGAAGCGGACGGACACAGCTATATCGTCGGGCTGTTCGGCGAGTGGGAGAAGATGGACCGCTACGAGGACGCGCGGGCGATTCTTGAGGTACTGTTCAATGAATGAGCAAGCGGAGCGTCCTTTGAAGATGAAAACTTCCCCGTCGGAGACATTGCTGCGCCTGCTCGCGGTGGTCGGACCCACGGCGGGCGGCAAAACCGCTCTTTCGCTGGCGCTTGCCGAGCGGTTGGGGGGCGAGATCCTCGCCTGTGACTCCATGCAGGTCTACCGCGGCATGGACATCGGCACCGCCAAGCCGACCCCGGAGGAAACGGCGCGGGCGCCGCACCATCTGATCGACCTGTGCGATGCGGATGAGAGCTTTTCCGTTGCGTCCTACGTCACGGCGGCACGCGCGTGCATCTGCGAGGTGAGCGCACGGGGCAAGCTCCCGATCTTCTGCGGCGGAACCGGACTGTACCTGGACGGCGTTCTGTTGGGCGGTTCCTTTGAGGACACGCCGCACGACGATGCGGTGCGCGCCCGTTTGCAGGGGGAGGCGGCAGAGCCGGGGGGCGCGGCGGCGTTGTATCGGCGGCTGTGCGCGGTTGACCCCGACAGCGCGGCGGTTATTCACCCGAACAACGTCAAGCGTGTCGTGCGGGCGCTGGAGATTTACGAGGTCTGCGGCAAGCCCAAGAGCGTGCTGGACACGCAGTCGCGCACGCGGGGGATGCAGTACGACGCGACGGTCATTGGGTTACGCTACCGGAGCCGGAAACTGCTCGGCGCACGGATCGACCGCCGGGTGGACGATATGATGGCGGCGGGACTGCTCGATGAGGTCCGGGCACTGCATGCGGCGGGGGTGTTTGAGAAGAACACAACGGCGGCGCAGGCGATCGGGTACAAGGAACTGCTCGGGGCCCTCGGCGGCGAGGTGGAACCGGAGGAAGCCGTCAATCGGCTGAAGCTGGCGACGCGGCATTACGCCAAGCGGCAGATGACGTGGTTTGGCGCCAAAGATTATGTGCACTGGATTAACGCGGACACCGGGGAGGGCAGCATGCGCCCGTTTGACGACATCGTGCGGGAGGCGGTGGAATATGTGTCCCGCCGTGACGACCGTTTGACCGTTGAGCGTTGACCGTTGAATGGCGAGCGACGATCGGCGATTGCCGATTGCCGTAGAGTGCGAAAATGAAATGGATACCGGAGGGGAGGCGCGCATATGACGCGGGAACAGTGGTCAAGACTGGCAAAGAGCCTGTTTTTCCGTTTGTTTGTCCTGTTTCTGATCTTTTATACGCTGTATCATTGCGCACAGGCGCTGTCCGACCGGCTCACGACCGACGTCGTGCGGCGAGGGAGCGTTAAGGAGACCATCCGGGGCGAGGCGACGGTGTTCCGCGAGGAGACGGTGGTCAGCGTCCCCGGGGCGTCGTATCTGATCTCCTATCCGCAGGAAAACGGCGCCAAGCTCGGGCGGTATCAGACGGTGGCACAGCTTTACGCGGTGTACGCATCGGAGGCGGAGCGGGCGGTCGTTCAGCAGACGCTCCTCTCGCTGGACGCACAGCTTCGGGCGACGGAGGAGGCGGCGTTGGGACGCCATGATACGCTGGCGCAACTTTCGGACGCGCGTGCCGACGCCATGGAGCAACTGCGGCAGTTGCGGATTCTCTCCACGGGCGGCGCCTCCGGCGAACAGCTCCGGGCGGCGCAGAACGAGCTTTTGACCCGACTGCAACGGGAGGAAGCGCTCCTTTCGCCCGCCGTGACCGCGCAGACGCAAAAGGCAACGCTGGCGGCACGGCGCACAGCGCTCCTCGGCGGGTTGATGCCGTCGATGACGCTCACGGCGGACCAGTACGCGGAGCGGAGCGGGTGCTTTTATTACGCCGACCGGGTGGACGGATTTGAAGAGCTGTTCCACCGCGGCGCGTTGTCCGGCATGACCGTGGCGGAATACGACGATCTGATGCGTCGGGCGCGGACGGAGGGGGTGCAGACCTATGCGGGCAGCACCGTCGTGGGCAAGCTGTCCTTCGGAAGCCAGTGGAGCATTACCCTGCCCGTCACCGCGCAGGTGGCGGAGGGGCTGGAGACGGGGCGCTCGTACGAGGTCGGCTTTGACGCGACGGGCGAGAGCGTACGCATGACGCTCGACCGCGTGATTCCCTCCGTGGCGGATGGCAGGGCAATCTTAGTGTTGTCGGCGACGCAGATGCCTGCGGATTTCGCCTGTCCGCGCTTTTGCGAGGTGTCGCTGACGCTCTCCGAGACCGAGGGATACCGCGTCCCGGAGACGGCGCTGACCGAGTGGGAGGGCGAGAGCGGCGTGTTTATTCTGGATGGCGGCAGAGTCAGCTTCCGCGCGGTGCGGATCGATTACACCGGCGACGGGTATGTGCTGGTGCACATCCCGGACGAGCAGGAGAGGGAAGAGGACACCGAGGGTTTTTACGACCGTGACCATTACCTGCGCGAGCGGGATATTGTCATCACGTCGGGAAAAAATCTGTACGACGGAAAATATATGGACTGACGCGGTGCATCGCGGGGGAGGAGAGACTGCATGATGCAGGACGAACAAAAAATACAGGCGGCACAGGAAGTGCCGGAGGTGCGTGGCATGTCGGAGGGCGAACGGGAGCGCCTGCGCGCGCGGGTGGAGGACATCCGGGAGCGGATGCGGAAGGCGGGCGACCACGGGCAGGTCACGCTTCTGGCGGCGGTCAAATACGCCACGCCGGAGCAGATCAACGCGCTTCACCGCGACTGCGGCATCAACGACATCGGCGAGAACCGCGTGCAACAGCTCCTGGAGCATTACGAGCACTTGGAGGACCGGGAGCACCTGCGCATCCATTTCATCGGGTCGCTCCAGACCAACAAGGTCAAGTACATTGTGGACAAGGTGTGCATGATTCACTCGCTGGACTCGCTCCGGCTGGCGGAGGAGATCGAGCGGCGGTGCGCCGCGATCGGACGCGTCATGGACGTTCTGGTCGAGGTCAACAGCGGCATGGAAGAAAGCAAGGGCGGCGTCGCTCCGGACGCGGTGGAGAAATTTTGCCTTTCTTTGCGCGATTTTGAGCACCTGAGACTGCGCGGATTCATGACAATGGCGCCAAAATGCGAGAAAAGAGAAGATTATTTGAAATTTTTCTCACAAACTTATCGCGGATGTCTTGACATTTGGCAAAAAAAATTAGATAATATAGATGGAGAGTCGTTGCCCCCCGTTTTTTCCATGGGAATGTCGGACAGCTTTGAGCCGGCAATCGCCGCGGGTGCAACTGCCGTTCGCGTGGGCAGAGCGCTGTTTGCCTGAGGGCGCGCCCCACCTCGCGGACAGAAAATCAAAATGAGGAAAGAGAGTACCGGTCATGGGATTGAGTGATTTTTTCAAGAAGTTTGTGCGTGACGATCTGGAGGACGACGAGGCGGATACCATTTATCATCCGTTCGGGCGCAATAACCGCTCCGGCGCCGCGGAGGAGGAAGAACCGGAGGAGCAGAAGCCGCAGATGGTAAGACGCTCTGCCACGCCCGCTCCCGCCGCAGAGGAGCCGGAGGAGACAGAGAACGTCACGCGTTGCAAGCGCGTCGTCGCCACGGGCATTAAGTCCGCGGAGCACGCGGTGGACCTTTTGTGCCGTCGCTATGTGGTGCTGGTCAACACCGAGGCGGTCAAGGATGAGGTTCTGTCGGCGTTTTACGCCTACCTCGCCGGCGCTGTGCGCGCTGTGCACGGGCATATCAATCCGATCGACGATGACAATGTGTTCATCTCCATTGAGGACTTTGATGTCACTCCGTATCTCCCCCGCGAGGATGCCGAGGAAACGGAAGAGGATCTGATCTGACGCCCGGCACGGACGGCGGTTTTGAATGTTGACTGTGGGCGGTTCTCCAATGGAACCGCCCGCGGCTTTTTTCGGAGGTCGTTTTGGAATACTTTCAGTTTTTTATTGTGCGCACAGTGCAGACCGTCCTGTGGGCACTGTCGCTCCTGATGCTTTTGCGGGCGTTGCTCTCGTGGTTTATCGTGGAGGACGGAAATCCGCTGATGTCGGTTCTGTACGCAGTGACGGAACCGTTCATCGCCCCCGTCCGCGCACTGTGTGACCGCTTCGGGTGGTTCGCCGATTCGCCGATGGACATTCCCTTTACGTTGACGTTTCTGATAATTGTGATTTTGAATTCCTTCTTGTAAGTATGAGTGAAATGAGAAATGAGGAGCGCGGGGAGCGTGAGGAGCGGTTGCTCTTGTCCCGCCTGGAGGAATTGTGCGCGCGGGCGGATCGCGGATGCTTTTGCGCCACGGCATTTTTGACGCCGCGGGAGGCGATGCTCGCCGGGCGCGCTCTTGCGGCGAGGGGCGCGTCGGAGCGGGCGGTCTTCTTCGGCGGATACGCGGGGGCGGAGCGCACCCGCCTTTTGTTGTTTCCCGATTACGTTCTGGAGGCGGCAGGTGCGGAGGGCGGAGAGCCGCCGGAGATGACGATGCTTTGCGCCCTTGTCGGGGAGGAGGAGGTCGTCGCGGCGATCCGCGTGCAGGGAAGCGGATACCGGACGCTGACGCACCGGGACTACCTCGGTTCGCTTCTGGCGCTGGGCGTGGAGCGTGAGGTGCTCGGGGACATCGTGGTGGAGAACGACGCTTCGGCGCTGATTTTCTGCCTGCCGCACATGGTTCCGTTTCTGCTCTCCACGGTGGAGCGCATCGCAAGTGACGCCGTGAAGCTGCGTCGGGAGGACGTTCCCGCGGATTACGTCGGTGCGCGGCGGCGGGTCGAGGTGCGGGACACGGTTGCCTCCGCGCGGCTGGATTGCGTGGTGGCGGCGCTCGCGGGGCTGTCGCGGGACGCGGCACAGGGGGCAATCCGCGAGGGCAGGGTGGAGCTGGACTATGAAACGGAGGAGCGCACCGACCGCACCGTCCCGGCGCCCTGTGTGCTTTCGGTGCGCGGCGTGGGAAAATTTGCGGTGCGCGCGCTGAGCGATGTCACCAAAAAAGGCAGGCTTCGCCTGGTCGCCGACAAATATGTGTGATTTTTTCTGATGAATAAAAAGGGTGTTAAAAGACTCAAAATGAGTTTCTTAACACCCTGAATGCCGGAATCCCGACCGACATTTTTGCGGGGGCTGTTAAATTCTAACAGCCCCCTGTTTGTTATGGCTTGAAAATCAGACGCGCTCGGCGATCGACCGCAGAAGCGGCAGAGCGCGGGGCAGGTCGTCGGCAAGGCTCTTGGAAATGCCCTCGATGCTGATCTCGGCGTGATAGCCCGCCTCGTCCAGCGTGCGGAAGAAGCTCTCGTAGATGGCGTCCTCCGTCGGGTTGCTCTCCACGGGCATGTAGCGGTCGGGGCGGCACATATGGGTGTGGAACACGTGCTCGCGGTAGGTAATCAGATTGCTCAGCGGTTCGTTGCCGCAGAGCATATGATACAGGTCGGGGTTGATGCCGAGGTTCTTGCATTCGGGCAGGTAGCCGATCAGATCGGCGGCGTCGGCGACCGTGTGGATGAAGTTGGTCTCCTCGGCGCGGAGCGGCTCCACGGCGATCTTGATGTGGTGCGGCGCGGCGATCTCACAGAATTTGCCGAGCAGTGCGGCAAGGCGCTCCGAAGCCTGCTCACGGGTCATCCCCTCGGGAATGTTGCGCGCGGCGCCGCTGCCCATGACAATGACCTCGCATCCCAGTTCCTCGGCACGATCCATGCCTGCTTTGACAAAATCGCAGACCGCGGCGGTGTCGTTTGCGTCGCCGTACAGCTTGAAGTTGCCGGGAAGCATGCTGTTCATTGCCAGCGCGCGAAGCCCGGTGGAGCGGAGGATGGCACTTTTCTCGCGGTACTGCTCCGGGGACATCATCGTGACGACGGCAAAGCCCGGTTCTACGTACATGCCGCCGTTCTCGGCGACGATGGGTGCCGCCTCAAGCGGGGCACAGGAGCTGATGCGGAATTTCATGATTTCAGAATCCTTTCTTTATGTGAATCAGAATGATTTTGGGTGACAGTGTAAATCCCCGGGGTCAGAACTCCGGCTCCTCGCGTACAAGGACGCGCTCAATCTCGCAGACATACATCTGGTGGAAATCCTTTTGCGGGTAATTGGCGGCGATCAGCGACGGGTCAAGGAAGCTCGCCTCCTGCAGACGCCCGGCGTACAGCTGGCGGCAGAGCAGAACGACGCGCGCTTGCGCCGGAAACGGCGTGCCGTTCTCGTCGGTCAGCATCCGCAAGCCCGTGGCGAGGTATTTGTCCTCGTCGCGTCCCGAGTGGGCGCCGAAATAGGCGAGCCGGGAGTGATATTCCCGGTCGAAAAAGGCAAGGGAAAGCGTTTTGGCTTTTTCGGTCAGCGTAAAGGTGTAGCGTCCGGGGCGAATGAAGCACACGGCGACCTGCTTTCCCCACAGGACGCCGAAGCATCCCCACGAGGCGGTCATGGAATTGGTGCGCGTGCCGTCCGAGGCGGAAATGAGCATCCAGTCCTTTGAAATGCGATCAAACAGCGGCGAGAACTGCGCCGCGGGTACAGAACGGAAATCCGACATGGTGCGTGGCATACTCCTCTCATAAAACTCTGACGATACATTATCATTATAGCATGGTGAGGTGGGTTTTGCAAGTCGTTTGAAAATTTTTTTGGGGGCAGGTGGAGAAGAACCCCGGGACATGGGAGGGTGCGCCCTCCGCGCGTCCGGCGAGCCGCTTTTGCCGCGCCGGGGAAAAAGACCTACCCGTGCCGTGAGAAAATTGCCGCCGCTACTTGAAAGAAGCGCGTTTTTGCTGTATAATATAAGCAATCGGACTCATTCGTAACTCCCGCGCGCACACGGCGCGGGACAGGAAAGGAAGCTCCCGCGGGGGGCTACGGTGTTTTATGGCAAACAACAACGAACGGATGGCGCACATCCGCAATTTTTCAATCATCGCGCACATCGACCATGGCAAAAGCACGCTTGCCGACCGCCTGCTGGAGGCGACGCAGACCGTGGCGCACCGCGACATGGAGGAGCAGCTGCTTGACAACATGGACCTGGAGCGGGAGAGGGGCATCACCATCAAGGCGCGCGCCGTCAAGCTGGACTACGCCGCGCCGGACGGACAGGCTTATGTGCTCAATCTGATCGATACGCCCGGGCACGTGGACTTCAACTACGAGGTCTCCCGGTCGCTCAACGCCTGCGAGGGGGCACTCCTGGTCGTGGACGCGACGCAGGGCATCGAGGCGCAGACGCTCGCCAATGCGTATTTGGCGATCGACGCGAACCTGGAGATTGTTCCCGTCATCAATAAGATCGACCTGCCCAGCGCCGATATTGCCGCCTGTCGCACCGAGATCGAGGACGTGATTGGGATTCCCGCCGAGGACTGCCCGGCAGTCTCTGCTAAGGCGGGAACCAACATTCCCGACGTGCTCGCGGCAATCTTGCGCGACATTCCCGCGCCGACGGGCGACGAGGACGCGCCGCTCCGCGCGCTGGTGTTCGACTCCTACTACGACAGCTACCTCGGCGTGGTCGTCATGGTGAGGCTGCGGGACGGAACCATCCGCGCCGGCGACCGTATGATGATGATGAGCACGGGCGCGTGCTTTGACGTGGTTGAGGTCGGGACGCTGGAGCCGTTCGGTCTGAAAAAATGTGAAGCATTGCGCGCGGGCGAGGTGGGGTACATCACTGCCTCCATCAAAAACGTCGGGGACACGCGGGTGGGCGACACCGTGACGCTGGCGGATCGCCCCGCCGCGGAGCCGCTCCCCGGCTTCCGCCGGGCACAGCCCATGGTCTACGCGGGCATTTATCCGGCGGACGGCGCGCGCTACGGTGACCTGCGCGACGCCCTGGATAAATTACAGCTCAACGACGCGGCGCTGCTCTACGAGCCGGAAACCTCCGTCGCGCTTGGCTTCGGCTTCCGTTGCGGCTTCCTCGGACTGCTCCATATGGAGATCATTGAGGAGCGGCTTGAGCGGGAATTCAATCTGGACCTCATCACCACGGCGCCGAGCGTTATTTACAAGATCGAAAAGCGGGGCGGCGAGACAGTCATGATCGACAACCCCTCCAACTATCCCGCGGCGGACGAGATCGTGCAGGCGTACGAGCCGATCGTCCACGCGTCGATTATCACGCCCACCGATTACGTCGGAAATCTGATGGATCTGTGTCAGGACCGCCGCGGCGTGTTCCTTGACATGAAATACCTCGACACCACGCGCACCGAGCTTCATTACGACCTGCCGCTCAACGAGATCGTTTACGACTTTTTTGACGCGCTCAAGAGCCGTTCGCGCGGTTACGCCTCGCTGGATTACGAGATGAAGGGCTACGAGCCGTCCCGCCTGGTCAAGCTGGATTTCCTGCTCAACGGCGACCAGGTGGACGCGCTTTCGTTCATTGTCCACGAGGACAAGGCGTACGCCCGCGCGCGCAAGATCGCCGAAAAGCTCAAGGACAACATCCCGCGCCAGCTGTTTGAAATTCCCATTCAGGCGGCAATCGGCAACCGCGTCATCGCGCGCGAAACGGTCAAGGCGATGCGCAAGGACGTGCTTGCCAAGTGCTACGGCGGCGACATTACGCGGAAAAAGAAACTGCTGGAGAAGCAAAAAGAGGGCAAAAAGAAGATGCGCCAGCTCGGTAGCGTTCAGATTTCGCCCGAGGCGTTCATGGCGGTTCTCAAGCTGGATGATGAAGAAAAATAACACGGCGGGCGTTTACGTTCACGTCCCGTTCTGCCTGAAAAAATGCCTGTACTGCGACTTCTGCTCCTATGTGGGGACGGATGCGTCGGTGCGGGAGCGGTACGTCGGGCGGCTGTGCGAGGAGATCGCGCGGCGCGCGCCCGGGTTGAACGGACAGACGGTGGACAGCGTGTATTTCGGCGGGGGAACGCCGACGCTTCTCCCTCCCGAGGCGTTCGACCGGATTCTGCGGACGATTCGCACGCACTGCACGCTCGCCTCGGACGCGGAGATCACGACCGAGTGCAACCCCGCGACGGCGGACGCGCGGACGCTTCACGCTCTGCGGCAGGCGGGCATCAACCGACTGAGCGTCGGGGTGCAGAGCGCCGACGACCGGGAGCTGGCGGCGCTGGGGCGGGTACACCGCTTCGCGGACGCACGCAGAATCGTGAGGGAAGCACGCGAAGCGGGCTTCGAGGATCTGTCCGTTGACCTGATGTACGGAATTCCCGGGCAGACGCGCGACAGCTTTGCCCACACGCTGGAGGCGGTGCTGTCGCCCCCGAACCCGCCCGAGCACCTGTCGGTGTATAGCCTGATCGTCGAGCCGGGCACGCCGTTTTACGACGCCCGCGACACGCTTTTACTCCCGGACGAGGATGCCGTCTGCGACATGACCGAGCAGGCGTTGACCTGTCTGCGCCGGGCGGGGTACGAGCGGTACGAGATCAGCAATTTTGCGCGGCGGGGGCACACCTGCCGACACAATCTGCACTATTGGAATCTGGACGATTATCTCGGCGTCGGGATTGCCGCGCACTCGCTGCTGGGGGGCGTGCGGACGGGGCACAGCCGAGACCTTTCCGCCTATCTGGACGGCGCGGACACGCCGGAGCCGGAGGAGATCTTGACGCCCGAGGCGGCGCGGGAGGAGTATATCATGCTTCGGTTGCGCACATCCCGCGGCGTGGACACCGAAGAATTTGCGCGGCGCTTCGGGGGTTCGTTTGCGGCACTTTACGGTGAGCGGTCCGAACGTTTCTGCGCGCTTGGGCTGATGGCGCGGCGGGGGAGCTTTGTTTTCCTGACCGACGCGGGGATGAATGTCAGCAATACCATTCTGTCGGAGCTGTTGAACCTGCGGGCGTAGGCTCGGCGATGCCTTGATGGGACGATCAAACCGATTTGGAAAAGGCGGTGGTGCCCTGTCGCCGAGTGAGCCGATGCGTTTTGGGCGACATTGGTTGCGGCGGCACGGCGCCGCCATTTTTTTTGCCGGATAGGATAATCACGCGGACAAAAACGACCGGGATCGTGCAAAATGCCGGAATCCCGACCGATATTTTGAGAGGCTGTTCAAAAGCATGGAGGCTTTTGACAGCCTTTCTGCATCTGTGCGCCGCGCCTCCGTTTCCCGACAAAACAAACGGTGTTTCGCCCCCGTCATTCGACCGTTTCCGTGACGCGCCTGTGGTAAAATAGCTGTGAAAGATTTCCGGGACAGCGCGGGAAATTCGGGAAAATACCCCCAATTCGCGCGCCCCCGGTCAAGGATGTCGGCAAAGGCAGGAAAAGAAAGGATGATGGGCATGGAATACGGCGAGCGGGGCGGCTTTTCGGCGACCAAAAAGAGAAGTGCGCCACGGGACGGCGCGGCGGGCAAACAGGATTTTATCACACGGGAGCGGGGACTGCGCCTGTTACGCGGCGGGGTGCTGTGCACCATCTCCTGGCTGCTGACGCAGAACACCCTGCTGTTTTCGGTTAATCCGCTGGCGCTCAGCCTTTTGTGCGCGTCCGAGGGGCAGGTCGGGTGGATTTTCATTGGCTTGCTGCTCGGCGCGTGGGCAAACGGCGGGTCGTTTGTCTTTTACGCGGGCGCCGGGGTTCTGGCGCTGGCATTGCGGCTGTTTGCGCGGCTGTTTCTGACGCCGCCCCGCAAGTCGGACACCATGGATCCACGGTGTCTGCGCAGGCTGTATTTACATCGCCGACGACTGCAATTGCGGCAAATCTGTCGGCACGGGATTTATTCCGGCGGCGGGGAAAAGGACGGGCGGGAGGCGCCCGATGGGACAAGCCCGGCGGAGGCGGCGGTGTTACCGCCCCTGTTTGACGAGCCGATCCGCCTGCGCGTGCTCGCCTCGCTCTTTGCGGTGTTGCTCCCCGCGATCGCCATCCCCGCCCGCGCCGGGTTTGCGTATTATGATCTGTACGGCGCAATTTTTACATTGCTTCTTTGCCCGGTTGCCACCTGCCTTTACGCGGGATTCCTGACGCCGGAGGTGCGGATCGGCGGGAAAAATGCGGATCTTCTCCGCTGGCTCGGCGGGGTGAGCCTGCTTTTGAGCGTGTCGTTTTGCGGGCGTACCCTGGTCTGGCTGGGCGCCTCACCCGTCATGATTCTGACGGTTTTCGTCGCGCTCTTGACGGTGACGCGTCACGGACTCCTGTTCGGGGCGCTGGTCGGCGGCGTCGGAATTTTGCCGTGCGGCGTCGCCCTCATGCCTCCGGTGTTGCTGATCGTCGTGTTCTACGCACTGGCGCAGGGAGTGGTCGGCACGCTGGCTCTGCTCCCGGGGCTTTTGTGCAGTCTTGTGGTGCTCCTGATGGTGGGCGGCGAGGCGATGTTTTGGGCGGTCGCGCCCTCGCTTGTCATCGGCGTTTTGTTTTTCGGCGTGTATCTGCACCGCTTTGAAAAAAAGCGGCAGGCGACGGCGGGCGGTCCGGTCAAGAGCTATCGGCAGGACAGCGATCGCAGTGCGCTTCTCCTGGAGCAGAGCCATGCCACGGCGTTGTCGGCGCGCATGTCGGCGATTGCGGGGGCGTTCAGCGGACTGTCCGAGGTCTTTCGTCAGCTCGGTGACAGCATGCAGCATCCCGGTGCGACGGAGCTGCGCTATCTGTGCGACGAGAGCTTTGACCATTACTGCCCGGACTGCCCCGCGCGGGACACCTGCTGGACGGACGATTACGCGCAGACGCTGGAGTGCCTGAACCGTCTGGGGCGGACGCTCAGTGAGAGCGGCAGTGTGGACGAGAGCGCGGTCAGCGCCGGGCTTGGCGAGCGGTGCCCGAACATGCGGGCGATTCTCGGGGACATCAATTACCGTTTCACGCGGCGTAGCTACGAGGCGCTCCACGGGGCGAAAAGCGAGATGTTCGCCCAGTCCTACGATGCGATCGCGCAACTGATGCGCGACCTGCAACGAGAGGAGCGCGAGTACGGCGAGGACACGGCGGACGAGAGTGCTTCGGAGGCGGTTGCCGCCTATCTGGACCGCCGGGGGATGAATTACACCCATGTGGTGGTGAGCGGTCGTCGGCGTCGCCGCGTGCAGGTCACGGGGCTGTCGCCCGCGGGCATGACCATCCCGCAGGAGGAGCTGGTCGCGGAGCTGGGCAAGTGTTGCGGTGCGCGGCTGGGGGGCGCGCGGTACAACGGGAGCGGCGAGGGATGTATGACGTTCCGTGCGCTTCCGAATCTGCAGGTGCGGTACATGCACCGCTCCATGGCGGCGGGCGAAAATGTCGTGGTACGGCAGAGCAACCGTACGGTCTGCGGGGACACGGTGCGCCTGTTTGACGGTATGGACGATCGCTTCCACGCGCTTTTGTGCGACGGTATGGGGAGCGGGCGCAACGCCGCGATGACCTCGGGCATCTGCGCGGTCTTTATCGAGCGTATTCTGCGCACGGGGGTCAGCGTGGACACGGCACTGCGCATGCTCAATCAGTACCTGCGGGCGCGGACGACCTCCCCGGAGGACGAGTGCTCCTCCACCATCGATCTGATGTCGGTGGACCTGTTCGACGGCAAGGCGACCTTCGTGAAGAGTGGTGCGGCGGAAACGGTGATTTTGCGCGGCGGGCAGATGTATCGTCTGGTTTCCCACACCGTGCCGATCGGGATTCTGCACGCGATCGACGCGCAGGTGATTCCGTTTGATCTTCGGGCGGGCGACCGTATCATCATGATGAGTGACGGCGTGAGCGAGTCCGCAGGTGAAGGCACGGGGGAGAGCGAAGAGGACAGTCTGACACGTTATTTTTCGGGCAGTGTTCCGGAGGACGACGGGATTCTGATCGACGAGCTTTTTGCCGGGGCGCGCGCCCGCGGTTCGACGGACGACATGTCTGTCATCGCTTTGCGTATTGAGGAGACCGCCTGAGGGCATGTCGGGGGGACAGTGTTTCAGGTGCGGGTGCGGTTTGCCTTGACGAGCGGCGGAGAACGTGCTATAATAGCCACAGGAAGGCTTGCTTCGCAATCCTTCGCGGCTTTCGCCTCCCCGCGCTCACGCGCGGCTGTGGCATGGACGTCCTCATGGTAGAATAGCCACAGGAAAAAGCCTCGCCCCGCAAGTCCCGACGGCTCCGCCATTCTGTACACGGGCTGTACATCAGATTCGGAAATTGACATCATAACGGAAACGGAGAATACGATGTTGCAACAATCAACCATTCAAACGGTATGTATCACCGGACACCGCGATATTCCTCCGGAGCACGCACTGCGCCTGCCGCAGTTGCTCGAGGAACAGATCGGGGCGCTGTACGCGCGCGGTGCACGGATTTTTCGCGCGGGCGGTGCGATGGGCTTCGACACACTCGCCGCGCTCAAGGTGCTGGAGTGCAGGGAGCAGTTGCCGGAGCTTGAGCTCCACCTGTACCTGCCCTGCCGCGACCAGGCGGCGAAGTGGGACGCGGTGAGCCGCCGCGCGTATGAATATGTGCTGTCCCGGGCGGATTCGGTGGACTACACGGCAGAAAAATATGAACAGGGATGCATGCTGGCGCGGGATCGCAAGCTGATCCGCGGGGGGGATGTGTGCCTTGCCTATTGTTCTAAAAACAAGGGCGGGACGTTCTATACGCTCTCGTACGCGGTGCGCCTCGGGTTGGAGCTGATTAATTTATCGGAATTTTTGCGGAGGGACTCGGAAAATGGATGAAAAACAGATGCTGGAGCTTCTCGGGGGAAACCGTTCGTATCGGCGGTTCGGCTCCCGCCGCGTGACTCCGCGGGAAATGAGGACACTGGTGGAGGCGGCGCGGCTCTCTCCGTCCGCCGGGAATATGCAGAGCCTGCGGTTTCTTCCCATCACGGACGAGGCAATGTGCGCGGCGGTGTTCCCGTGCCTTGGCTGGGCGGGGTACCTCAAGGACTGGGACGGCGCTGTCGCGCATGAGCGCCCGACGGGGTACATACTGTTTCTGTGCCCGTCCGACGTCGCAAGGTCATGGACGGTCGCGGCGAACTGCGGCATTGCGGTGCAAAGCATGCTGCTCACGGCGCGGTCGATGGGGCTGGGTGGTTGTATCCTCCGCAATGTCCGACGGGACATGTTAGCCGAGGTTCTCGGCGAGGTTGGCGCGCCCTATGAGGTGGCGCTGGTTCTTGCGTTGGGCGAGCCGATCGAGCAGGTGCGGCTCATTCCGATACACGACGGCGATGTCCGGTATTTCCGCGACGCGCAGGGGATCCACTATGTCCCCAAGAGAAGCGTGGAGGAGCTGACGGTAGTGTTTCCGGGGGCGATGCCGGACAGCGGGGAGACCTGAGGGCGTGCCCAGACTCAGGAACCCCGAAAGTAAAAAAGAAAAAGCGGACTGCCACAGCGTCGGGACGCGGTGGGAAACCTCCCATCGTCTCACATCTCGCGGGTGACAGCCCGTTTTTTATTGTGCCGCCTCGCTCAGGGTGTCCCGCTCGCGGAAGAGCAGGGAGATGCACCAGATGCCCGCGAGGGCGACGATGGTATAGAGGATACGGCTGATAATTCCGGTCTGCCCGCCGCAGATCCATGCGACGAGGTCGAACTGAAAGAGTCCGATACTGCCCCAGTTGATGGCGCCGATAATGGTCAAGATCAGCGCGATGCGATCCATAATCATGATTGATGGTCCCTTTCTTACGAAACTCAAACTGGTTTTGCGCAGAGGCGCGCGTGCGGCGCGGGGCGCAAAACACTTTTTCCGAATTACAACGGCACGGATATGGTGCCGTTTACTCAAAGTATGGGACGCAAAGGCGAAAAGAATACCGGGGAATTTTTTACAAAGCAGGGCTGTCACATCAAAATGTGACAGCCCTGCGGTTTGACAGAAAATCTCCGAACCCGTTATCCGGGCAGATTCCTTGTCGGTTTGCGTAAAATATTTGGTTTTATTGGAGGGGTGCACCGAAGCCACCCGATGTGAAGTCGTCCTCGTCGCTCTTTCCGAGCGGCTTGGGCGTATCCTCCTGTGACTCTCCGCCATCGGCACCGGCATCATCGGAATGATCGTCATTCGCGTCGTCAGCCTCTCTCTGTGCCGCTTTCTGCTCGTTGTAGCGGGCGCGTTCTTCGTTCGCCTCGCGGCTGCGGCGGCGCTTTTCTTCCGCAATCTGCTCCAACTCGCCGACGGTCGGGTTGCCCTCCATCGCCGCCTTGAACTGATCGCCGTCCATGGTCTCGTGGGCGAGCAGGAACTGCGCTACAAATTCGAGCTTATCCATGTGCTCCATCAGGATGCCGCGGCACTTTGCGTACGCCTGCTCAATCAGGGTGCGGATCTCGTCGTCGATCTCCGCGGCGGTCTTCTCGGAATAATTCTTGCCCGAGTTGAAATCTCTGCCGAGGAAGACCTCATCGGCGGAGTGCTCCGAACCGTACAACACCGTGCCCAATTTGGTGCTCATGCCGTAGCGTGTCACCATGTCGCGCGCCGTCTGCGTCGCGCTCTGAATATCGCTTGATGCGCCGGTGGAGATGTCGTCCATAATCAGCTCCTCGGCGACGCGTCCGCCAAGCGCGCGGATGATGGTTTCAAACATCTCACTGCGCGAGCGGCACATGGTGTCCTCGGTGGGGACGCTGACGGTCACGCCGCCCGCATTGCCGGCGGGGACGATGGTAATGACCTTGACCGGGTCGGTATGCTCGCAATAGAACGAAGCGACGGCGTGTCCCGCCTCGTGGTAGGCGGTGAGCTTGTTGTCGTGCGCGGTACGGACCTTCGCTTTCTTTTGCGGACCGAGGATGATCTTCATAAAGGAATCCTCCACCTCGTCCATGCCGATGAGGGATTTGTTGCGGCGTGCCGCAAGCAGAGCCGCCTCATTGAGCAGGTTGGCGAGGTCCGCGCCCGTAAAGCCGACTGTGGTCTGCGCGATCTTGCGATAGTCCACATCCGGTTCCATGGGTTTATTGCGCGCGTGTACTCTCAGAATCTCCTCGCGCCCGCGGATGTCGGGGTAGTTGACCGTAATGCGGCGGTCGAAGCGTCCCGGACGGAGCAGGGCAGGGTCGAGAATGTCGGGACGGTTGGTCGCGGCGATGACGATAATGCCGTCATGCGAGCCGAAGCCGTCCATTTCCACGAGTAACTGGTTGAGCGTTTGTTCCCGCTCGTCGTGACCACCGCCCAGACCCGCGCCGCGGTGACGACCCACGGCGTCGATCTCATCGATGAAGATGATGGATGCGGGCGCGCGGCGTGCGGTTTCGAACAGGTCGCGCACACGCGACGCGCCGACGCCGACGTACATTTCCACAAAATCCGAGCCGGAGATGGAGAAGAACGGAACGCCCGCCTCGCCTGCGACTGCCTTTGCCAGGAGAGTCTTACCGGTTCCGGGAGGTCCGACGAGCAGGACGCCGTGCGGAATCTTGGCTCCGAGCTTGCCGTATTTCGCGGGGTTCTTCAAAAACTCCACGATCTCCTGAAGCTCTTCCTTTTCCTCGTCCGCGCCCGCGACGTCGGAAAACAGCACGCGATCCTTGTCATTGGGGCTGGGCGTTTTGACGCGCGCCTTACCAAAGCTGTTTATCTTGCCGCCGGCACCGCCTTTGCTCATGACGGATGCCATATAAATCCAGACACCGATGAGCAGGACGATGACCAGCAGGTAGGGCAGCAGGCTCAACCACCACGGTACGGCGGTGGCGGGTTCATATTCGCCCTTCAGTGTTCCTGCCGCCATCTGCGCGGTGATCTCCTCGCCGAGGTCTGCATGGAAGATTGACAGGCTGGCGAGCTTATAGGAGACCTGCGTGCCGTTGGTCAGCTTCATGGTCAGGAGATTGTTCTGGGACAGGGTAAATTCCGCAACCTCTTCGTTTTTGAAAAGCTGGACAACGTTGTCGTAGGTGAGCGGCTTTGCGTTGTTGTTGCGCTGGAAAAGCTGAGACAGCACAACGATGGTTATGACGATCAGGAAAACATAGAACAATATGACCTTTACGTCTCTCTTTTTCATGGGCTCCTCCGTTCATGGGAAATACATTTGCAGTCTGGTGCGATGCCTTCCGACACGCTGAAACTTTGTTTATTTTGCGTAAACTTCGGGCTTCAATACCCCGATGTAGGGAAGATCTCTGTATTTTTCATCGAAATCAAGCCCGTAGCCGACGACGAATTCATCGGGAATCTGTGCGCCGGTGTAGTCCGCGTGGAAATCGACCTCGCGGCGGGAGGGCTTGTCGAGCATGGTTGCCGTGCGGACGCTGTGCGCGCCGCGTCCGCGGAGGTTGGCGGTCAGGCAGGAGAGCGTTCTTCCGCTGTCCACGATATCCTCCACGAGCAAAATGTCGATTTTTTCGTAGTCGTCACGCTTGAGGTCCAGGTGAATTTTAAGCTGTCCGGACGAGACCGTCGCCGCGCCATAGGAGGAGACCTTGACGAAATCCAGCTCGACGGGAACGGTAATTTTTTTGATAAGATCGACGTAGAAAAAGACCGAGCCTTTCATGACGGCGACGACAATCAACTTGCGGGGCGGCTCCCCGGGGATGGGGGCGTAGTCGCGGCTGATGGCAGCTGCCAGGCGGGTGGTCAGCTCGTCGATCTGTTCGGCGGTCAGAAGAATGTGGTCGATATCCTGAATGGGGTTAATCATATGGATAATACTTCCTTTACGTTATAAGAGTGCGCCGCGCGCCGTTCGGAATGGCGGTCGGCAGTCGGGCAGGCGCGTCGTCAGAGTGCCCGGGGTGACACGGAGAGTGTCAGCAAAAGGCAGGGGCGCGTTTGGTCGGGGTCGCGGGCAAAGCCGTCTCGCGCGCCGACAAAAGGAATCCAGAGGACGCGGTCGTCCGCGTCGCACAGAAGCGGCAGAGTCCCGCGCAGGGCGAGGGGGATGCCCGCTTCGTTTTGCAGCTTGCGCACCTTGCGGCTCACGCCGTGACGCAGCAGGGTATCGCCGGGGCGACGAGAGCGCCAGTGCCATGCCGCCGTACTTTCGTACGGGGTTATTGTAGCAAATGTTAAAGTATCGTGTATGAATGGTTTGTAAATATTTTCGCGGTCTTTTGACGGGAGTGTGTCGGTTTCGCGAATTTCGCGGCATGTCGTGGTAAACGGCAGGTCAAAGCGCCGCAGATTGCCGTCCCCGAAGGGAATTTCCGGGAGCGTCCCGGCGGTCTCCCCGCGTACTTGCGGGCGGTTGCCGGGGGAAAGGCTGTCGGCGGGCGACTTGTAAAACGTCAGGGTTTCCCGCTCTGTGGCGGCGTAGCCGCCGGGGAGCGAGAGCAGACGCCGCGCCGACGGTGCTCTGCGGCAAAAGGCGAGCAACCGCTCCAGGTGGCGTGCCTCCGGGGAGGGGAGCCCCGCGTCCTCTGCCGCCGCAGTCAGAACGCGCTTGGCGAGGGGAACGGGCGCCGCGGTCAGCACGGGGAGGGACAGCGCCGCGGAACGGCTCTCTTCCATCCGCGCCCGCTGTAACAGTTCCTTGGCCAGCGATCGAAGAAATTCCTCGTCCTCGCGCAGTCCCCGGCAGGTCCGGAGGATCTGTTCCTCGGGATGGGCGCTGACCTGCCGCAGAACGGGCAGTACGGAGAGGCGCAGGCGATTGCGGGCGCAGACGGCGGACATGTTGGTGCTGTCCGTCACAAAGTCCAGTCCCGCCGCACGGCAGGCATCCAGAATGTCCTGCTTGGTCAGCGCGAGCAGGGGGCGCGAAAGAAAGCTCCCGTCGAACGCTTCAAACGGTCGGCAGGGCGCGATGCCGCACAGTCCCCGCAGACCCGTGCCGCGCGCCAGCCGGAAGAGCACCGTTTCCGCGTTGTCGTCGGCATGATGGGCGGTGGCGAGCAGGGGGATGCTTTCGCGGCGCATCAGGTCGGCAAAGCAATCGTACCGCGCGCGGCGGGCGACCGTCTCCAGGCTCTCGCCGCACGCGCGCGCCATGGCGGGAACGTCCAGCCGCACAATGCGGATGTCCAGTCCGTACGACGCCGCGACCGCGCGGCAGAAGTCCGCGTCCCGGTCCGCCTCCGCCCCGCGGATGCCGTGGTGAATGTGCACGGGCAAAAGGCGCGCGCCGGTTTCCTTTGCCTCCTCTGCCAGCAGGTGGAGAAGCAGGCGGGAATCCGCACCGCCCGAAAAAGCCACAAGGCAGGGGGACTCGGGGGGGAGATTTGCCAGCACGTGGGGGGAGCGGAAGCGTTCGGCGGCGGTGCGCACAGGCGTCACGGCATCGCTTCTGTCAGTGTTTTTCATGGGCATGCTCAAGGCTCCGGGACCGTGCCGGGCTCGGCGATGGAGCGGAATTTGGTATAGCGTCCGACCCAGCCGACCTTGACCGTTCCGGTCTGACCGTGGCGGTTTTTGGCGACGATAATTTCGGCGATGCTGCCATCGTTTTCCGGTCCCGCGTCTGTCTTATAGTATTCGTCGCGGTACAGAAACATGACGCTGTCGGCATCCTGCTCAATGGCGCCCGAGTCACGCAGGTCGGACAGCATGGGCTTTTTGTCCGTTCGGGATTCGGGACCACGGGAGAGCTGGGCACAGCAGATGATGGGAACCATCAGCTCCTTTGCCATGATCTTGAGGTTTCGGGAAATGTCGCCGACCTCCTGCACGCGGTTGTCGGTGTGGCGGTCGGAGGTCATGAGCTGGAGGTAGTCGATGATGACCATGCCGAGGTTGTCCACCCGGCGCAATTTTCCTTTCATGCCCGTGACCGTGATGCCGGAGGTGTCGTCGATCAGAATGTCACAGCCGGACAGCTTGGCGCTCGCCTCGGCGATGTGCTCCCAGTCCTCGGGTTTGAGCTCGCCCGAGCGCAGAGCGTAGCTGTCCACCATCGCCTCGCTGGAAATCATACGGTTGACGAGCTGTTCCGCGGACATCTCAAGAGAAAAGATGCAGACCCTTTTGCCGGTGGCAGCGGCGACGTTGGTCGCGATGTTCAGGGCAAAGCTGGTCTTTCCCATACCGGGGCGCGCGCCGATAAGCACCAGGTCGCTCTTTCCGAGTCCCGCGAGCACACGGTCCAGCCCGGAAAATCCGGTCTGCGTGCCCTGCGCCGCGCTCTTGTCCACGCTCAGCTCATGCAGGTGGTTGTAAACGTCCATCAACACGTCGCGGATGTGGCGGAAACTCTTGGTGTCCCGCCCCTGCGCCAGTGCGAACACCTGGCTCTCGGCGTAGTCGATGGTCTTTCCGACCTCCTCCTGCTCGGAGTAGGCAATGTCGGAGACCTCGCCGCAAATGCCGATCAGACGGCGCAAAAGGCTTTTATCGCGGACGATCTTGGCGTAGTCGGTAGCGTTGAGGGCGTTGGGAACGACCTCCGCGATGGTGCGAATATACTGCTCGCCGCCCGATTTGTCGTACACGCCCGCGCGCACCAGCGCGTCGATCAGCGTCACGACGTCGATGCGGCTGTCGGTCAGATAAAGCTCGTGCATGGCGAGGAAGATCTGTTTGTGCTCGGTCAGATAGAAGTCGTCGGAGCTGACCAGCTCGGTCAGGCTGTTGAAGCACTGCGGGTCAATGAGGATTGAGCCGAGCAGGGACTGTTCGGCGATCATTGAAAACGGCAGCTTCCGGTCCAGAATGGTATCTTCCGTTGCCATGGCTTACTTTTTCTCGCAGACGGTCAGGTGAATCTTACCGACGATGTCGGAGAACAGCTTGACCTCGCGGACATATGCGCCGTAGGTGCGGATCGGCTCATCGGACAGGATTTTGCGCTTATCCAGCGTGATGCCGAAATCCTTCTCCAGCGCTTCCACGATGTCCTTGGACGTGATCGAGCCGTACAGCCGACCGTCCGCGCCGCTGGAGGCGGGAATCTTGAGCATGATGCTGGCAAGACGCTCGGACAGCGCCTGTGCCTCGGCGCGCTCCACTTCCAGACGGTGTGCAGCCGCCGCTTCCTTGTTTTTGATCTCGGTCAGGCTTTGCGCGTCGGCGGGCTTTGCCAGCTTACGCGGGAAGAGAAAGTTGGCGGCGTAGCCGTCGGACACGGTGATGATCTGATCCTTTTTTCCTTGGGACTTGACGTCCTGAAGCAGAATGACTTTCATGGTTGCTCTCCTTATATCAATGTGAAATTATTTGTTTTTGTCCGCCTCGTGGTCGAGATAGTCGTCGATTGCTGCCTTGAGCAGCTCGCAGGCGTACGCCATGGTGGTTCCCTTGAGCTGAGCGCCCGCCATGTCGAAGTGGCCTCCACCGCCCAGCTTTTCCATGATGATCTGAACGTTGATGGCGTCGCTGGAGCGCGCGGAGATGCTCACCGTCGGGGTGTTGCCCGACTTGATGGACACCAGCGCGAACGAAGCGTCCACGCCGCGCACGGTCAGCAGCTTGTCCGCCGCCTTTGCCGCCGCCACACGGGTGTTGATGGTCTCACTGCGCACCTGCCCGGGATTGAGCCAGGTAATGGCAATCCGCCCACGGTAAATCCGCGCCCGCGCGCCAAAATCGCTGGCGGTCAGCAAATCGTCCATGGATTCCGAGAAGAACAGGCGGGTGACATTGGTGTGTGCGCCCTTTTCGTACAGGTAGTGGACGGCGGAGAACGTCTGCTCGCCCGTGGAGTGGGTGAAGTTCTTGGTGTCCAGCATGATGCCCGCCAGAAGTAGGGTTGCCTCCTCCTTGAGGAGCGCGTCGGCAAAGGGACTTTGCTCCAGCATTTCCGCGACCAGCTCGCTGGCGGAGGATGCCGTGGGGTGGATGTAGCTCAGCACGGGGGTAAAGTCAAAGACCTCGTACTGGCGGTGGTGGTCGATGATGGCGATATTGGCGACGTTGCGCACGATGTCAGGCGCCTCCACGATGCCGACATTGTTGGCGTCGGCGATGATGAGCAGGGTGTCGGAACGGATGAGGTCCAGCCCCTCGGCGGCGTCCACGAACATGCCGTCATACAGCGCGTGGTTGCCCAGATGCTCCGCACAGGTGAGGAAGTCGTCGCACGTCAGGTTCATGACGATCTTAACCTCGGTTTCCTTGCCGCGGACGGCGCACAGCGCCAGCCTTGCCAGTCCGACGCAGGCACCGATAGCGTCAAAGTCGGGGTTGCGGTGTCCCATGATGAGAATATTGCCCGCCTGTGCCATCAGCGCGCAGAGCTGGTTGGAGTTGACGCGCGAGATGATGGAGGTGTTGTTCTGAATGGTCTTGACGCGTCCGCCGAAGAAGGTCATGCCGTCGGCACGCTTGAGGGCGACCTGGTCGCCGCCGCGTTGCAGGGCAATATCCAGGGCGGAGCTGGCTGCCATGGCGCGCTCGCGGAAGTTGACGCCGGTCGTGGCGATGCCAATGGAGATAGTCACGGGGAAGCTGTTGTCGCCGAGCTTAACGCGCCGGATGCGGTTCATGATGTCAAAGTTGTTTTCGATGCACCCCTGCAAAGCCTTTGCCGAGCAGATGAGCAGAAATTTGTCGCGGTCGTACTCCTGGAGCAGTCCGTTCATCTCACCCGCCCACGTTTTGAGGATGTTTTCGATCTCATTGGCGGCGGAGCGGTAGCTGACCCGCACATACTGGGCAAGCTCCTGCAGGTTGTCGAGGACGATGTAAGCGACCACGGGCGCCTGCTCCTCAGTCAGCTCGCGCAGCTCCAGGTAGTCGGAGACGTCGTTGAACGTGATGAAGTAGAAATCCTGCCCGCGCAGGCGCAAAATGTAAGAGAACAGCTCGTATCTCCGGTCGCCGATGCGGATGTGGAAGCCGTGCGCGCCCGGGACGATCTCGCCGGCGGGGGTCAGTGCCTTGGCACGGCGCGCCTCGATCGGCTCGCCCACGCTCCGGATGATGTCCGGCATGGAGATGGAGCAGAACGAGGACAGCGGAATGCCCGTGATGGGCGAGCGGAGGTCGAGCAACTCCTGAAGCGCACGGTTGACGACCTTGACGTTGCCCTTGGCGTCTACGATGGCATAAGGGATGTCAATAATATACTTGAAGATGTCGTAGACCTCGGTGTCCATGCTTTGCTCGACGCGGCGGAGTTGCTGCACCCGGCGAGCCTGCAGGGCGTAGGCGGCGTAGACGAAGCCGCAGACCCCCACGTAGATCAGAAGAAAAATGATTCCGTCCCGCGAGAGGGCGCTCCCCGGGTTGTCCAGATAGCAAAGAATGTTGAGCACCGTCAGGAGCAGGGCGCCGACGCCGAGGCACAGGGCAAACGGCATCCGTGCGTTGCCGCCCGGGGCGGGGGTTTGGGACTTGTTTTGCATAAAACCTCCTTCTGCCACGGTGAGGTGGCGCAAACAGGCATATTTTCACGAAATATCAGGGACGGTCGTCGCCGGAGGACTCATTGTCTCCGCGCCCCCGGTCGTCGTGGGAATCCGACCCGCCGCCGGACCCGCCGGACGGGGGAGGGGTCGGGAGAAAGCGCAGGAAGATCGGGCGGAACAGCGTCGTGAACGCGCCCGACACCGACAGCACGAGAAGCACGACGGTCGGGGCGACGAACACGCCGATCAGAAGCATCACGGCAAACCATCCGGAGCGCCGCGCGTGCAGATTGGCAACCAGCCGCCACAGCCCGACAATGACCATGCCGGGGAAGAGCATCAGCTGCAGATTTTCCATGACGGCGATTGCCAGCGTCGTCTCCCGGGCGAGCAGACAGGCCACCGTGCACACAAGGTAAATGGCGGCGGAGGTCGCGCTCATGCAGAAGATGCGCGAGGTGATCGTAATCAGCCCCGGGCACCCGACGGCGCGGAAGCCGTAGTTGCACATCAGCTGTGCGGAATAGGCGAACAGGTTGGCGACGGTGACGACCAGAGCAGGGAGGATCACAACCGATTGCTCGATCAGTGTGACCAGGACGGTCGTTGCCTGCTCCGCCTTGTCGCCGAGCGCGGCGGTCGCCTGCGTGGAGGAAAGCGCATCCCGCAGGGCGGCGACCAGCATATCGCGGAGGGTGAAAATCATGTCAAAAACGGTGTCGATTGCAATTTTTCCTGCGGCGCGATACCAGAGAAGCGCCCCGGCAAACAGCCCGAAGAAGCAGACCAGTACGCTCACCGTGCAGATGACGGCGACGCGGGGATGGTTCTTCATGGTGGAAAAGGCAAGCCCGCCCGCCACGGGAAAAATGAGCAGAACGCAGACGGCGGGAACGATTTCGCCCGACAGCAGGAGCGTTGCCGGAAAGACCGCGGCGGGGATCAGCAAAAGCCACGGCGAGCGCACGGTGGCAATCAGCAGAGCGCCGAGCGAAACGGCACACAGCACGCAGACGGCGCCGACACCGAAGCTCTGCGCGGAGACGCCGGATATCCCGGCGATGATGAAAATTTTGCCGACCACGCGCGCAATGGCGAAGAGAGCGGCGGCGGACAGAACCGTCATCACGGAGCGCGCCGTAAAGAGCAGATAAGCCACGCACATCGTCAACGGTAAGAGGGCATAGCCCGGCATGCGGGCAAGAAAGCACGGCGCCACGGCAAAGGCGGCGCAGAGCAGAGACAGCAGAAGTGTCAGGGGCAGCGCGGGGCGTTCCGGGCACTTCCCGCCCTCCCACGGGTTTTCGTCGGGAATCAGGCGGACGGTCGGACGCGGCGTGCCGACGGGGGATTGATTCATAGGGAAATCTCCTTGAAAACGGGTATTCTCCACCGGAACAGAGCGCGTTGCGAAATGGGCACGCGGTGTTTTCCCGAACGATGCAAGGTGGGAATCGGATTATAACAGTATACCATACTTTTTCGTATTTGTAAACAATAAAAGGAAAATTCCTGAAAAAGGGGGGGAAGTTTTTTGGGTTTTCAAAAATTTTCGCTGGTTCTTTTTTTAAGTTTTCGCCCGCCTTTTTTAAAAGGCGTCCGCCCGCAAGCGGGCAGGTTGAGGGTGGAACCCTCATCGCGCTCCGCAGAGCGCGAAATTCCCCGCGGCATTTTCTTTTTTGTGGATTGTCCGCGGCAGGTACTACCGCGGCAATCGGTTTTCCTTTGTGCTTCGGTCTCAAAAGAAAAAAGCGGCTGGAAGCGCTGAATTGTTTGGGGTAGCAGGTATTTGGTGTTTGTTGTTGGTATGTACTTTTAGCCGAAATCTCCGATGCAGGATGTGGGGGGAGAACCCCTCAAACGTTCGTGCCTGCCGCGTAGCGCAGGCGGCTCCCCCCCACACCCCCTACTCCGTGGCTGGATGCGCGTCGCGCCGCAACAACGCGGCGCTTTGGCGCATTGGGGAGGGCGGCGCTCCCGCGCCGATGACCCCTCCCCAGACCCCACCCGTGGCTTGCCACGGTTTAGGAAGTTGGGCGCGGGGCGGTTCTCCCGCACCCCTCCCGGGGTTCGCTGAAATTCGGAAAGCTGGGCGAGGGGAAACTCTCAACGAGTTTTCCCCTCGCCGTTTGGGACAGCTCTGAAAGGAATTTCGGCGCACAGCCAAGGAAGTGGGTGGAGGCGGAGGGAGA
>CAKSNQ010000010.1 GCA_934476315.1 uncultured Eubacteriales bacterium | reverse complement strand
GCGCGCTGGCGTACGTGTACGATCGGCTCAACGCGCAGGTGGACTACGAGGCGATGGCGGATTTTGCGCAGGCGTGTTTTGAGACCTACCTGCCGCAGAGCCCGACGCTTGTGCTGGACCTGGCATGCGGGACGGGGAGCCTGACCTTTGCGCTTGCCCGTCGGGGATATGACATGATCGGCGTGGACGGCAGCGAGGATATGCTCACGGTCGCGCTTGACCGCCGGGCGGAACTGGGACTTCCGGGCGTGCTGTTTTTGAAGCAGGACATGCGGGAGTTTGAATTGTATGGCACGGTGGGGGCAATTACCTGCGCCCTGGACAGTGTGAATTATCTTCTGACTGCCGAGGACGTGCGGGCGTGCTTCGCCTGCGCGCACAACTACCTTGACCCGGACGGACTATTCCTGTTCGACGTCAATACGCCGTATAAGTTTTCCCATATTTACAGCGATAACGCGTACGTGCTGGAGGATACCCTGCCGGACGACGGGGGGACGGACAGCCGGACGGACGGGGAGCTTGGCAGGGACGCGGAGCGCGGTGGGCGCAACGTTTTCTGCGGCTGGCAGAACGATTTTGACGCAGAGAGCGGACGGTGCTTGTTCCGGCTGTCACTGTTCGAGGAAACGGAGGACGGGCGCTACGAGCGCGCGGACGAGGAGCAGGAGGAGCAGTGCTACGACCGACAGACGTTGGAGGCGCTTTTGACCGGCACCGGCTTTGAGGTGCTGGGATGCTTCGGAGATTTGCATTTCGGCGCGCCGGACGAGCGGACGCCGCGGTGGTACTTCGTGGCGAGATGTAAAAAATAGGAGGACCGGGCTGTCGGGCGGGGCGCGACAGACCAAAAGAAACGGCTCGGCGGCGTTCCGCCGCCGTTTTGCCCCGACGCTTTGCGGGACTTTTGCATGTGCAGGGCAAAACCGCCGTTCTTTTTGAAATTCCGGTGTTCGACGTCACCTTGCGGGGGCTGTCGCGCCCCGCGCGACAGCCCGCTGTTTTTGACAGCCGCTGTTTTATAAAAACCACTTGAAAATTCTTCCGGGGACGCCGGAAAACCAAGAAAAGGAGCATACAGGACAAGATGGAAAGGCAATCGACGATTCTGCGCGGCATGACGCAGGACGGAAGCGCCCGTATTCATGTGATCAATTCGACGGCAATTGTCCGCGCGGCGGCGCAGATCCATCACCCCTCGCCGTCATCGACCGCGGCGCTGGGACGCCTGCTGACAGCGACCTCGATGATGGGATGCATGTTGGGAGAGCGGTCCGACTCCATCACGGTTTCTCTGAACGGCGATGGCGCGGCGGGGCGGATTCTCGCGGTCGGCGACTATTACGGAAACGTCCGCGGATATATGCAGAATCCCGCGGCGGAGGCGCTGGCACGCTCGGACGGCAAGCTGAACGTCGGCGCGATCGTCGGACATGGTATGCTGAACGTCATCCGGGACACGGGCGCGGAGAAGCCGTACGTTGGCGCGGTGCCCCTGGTGAGCGGCGAGATCGCTGAGGATATTGCCACGTATTATGCGCAGAGCGAGCAGATTCCCACTATCTTGTCGCTTGGCGTGCTGGTCGGGACGGACGGTCTCTGCCGCGCGGCGGGGGGCGTGATGGTACAGCTTTTGCCGTTCGCCGACAATGTGGTGGTGGACCTGCTGGAGAGAAACGCGTCGCGGTTGACCGCCGTTTCCTCGCTGATTGACGAGGGAGCTTCCCTGCGGCGGATCGCGGAGATGTGCTTGCAGGACATTCCGTTTGACGTGTTTGACGAATTGCCGGTCGCGTACCGTTGCCCGTGCACGAGAGAGCGCATGGCGAAAACGCTCGTTTCACTGGGGCGGGAGCAGGTCGCGGAGCTGTTTGACGAACAGGAAAAGCAGGACGGGGTGCGACAGATCACCATGACCTGCCGCTTCTGCGGCAAAAAGCGGGTCTTCGGCGCGGACGAGGTGGCAAAGTGGTTTGACTGAGGTGGCAGATGTCGCCCTCGCGGAAATTTTCGAAAATTTGACTGCCGGGAACGGTGGTCTGTGGAAAGAAAGGATTATTACACTCATGGAAAAGACAAAATTGCGTGCCGCCGAGATCATCGGCGTCGCGAGCATGCTGTTCGGCATGTTCTTCGGCGCGGGAAACCTGATTTTCCCGGTACATATGGGACAAATGGCAGGTAGTAACGTCTGGTACGCCGTGATCGGCTTTGTCATCACGGGCGTCGGATTGCCCCTGCTCGCGGTCGTGGCGCTCGGCATCAGCCGTAGTGACGGTCTGCGCTCGCTCTCCGGCCGCGTCGGGCGTGGATACAGCATCTTTTTCACCTGCGCGCTGTATCTGACCATCGGACCGCTTTTTGCCATTCCGCGGTGCGCGGCGACGTCCTTCTCGACAGGCACGTCAAGTCTGATCGGAACGTCCTCCTGGGCGCTTCCCGTCTTTTCGCTCGTATTTTTCGCCGTCGTGCTGGCGTTCTCTCTGTTTCCCAACGGCATCATGACCTGGGTCGGACGAATTCTCACCCCGATCTTTTTGGTCTGCCTCGGTATTCTGGTTGTAGCGGCGTTTCTCTCCCCGATGGCGTCTGTCTCAAAAATCGCTCCCGAGGCGGGGTACGACACGGGGGTAAAGGCGCTTTTTGAGGGCTTCCTGGAGGGCTATAACACGATGGACACGCTGGCGGGGCTGGCGTTCGGCATCGTGGTCGTCAACGTCATTCGTTCGCTTGGCGTGGAGCATGACGGCGCAGTTGCGGCAAATACCGTTCGCGCGGGGACTTTCAGCTGTCTGTTTATGGCGCTCATCTACGTTTTGATTACCCTGGTGGGAACGCAGAGCCGCGGCGTCTTTGATACGTCGGCAGAGGGCGGCACCGCACTCTCGCAGATCTCCCAGCACTATTTCGGGACATTCGGAACCGTGATTCTCGCGTTCACTGTGACCTTTGCCTGCCTCAAAACCGCGGTTGGCTTGGTTACGAGCTGTTCGGAAACCTTCACGGCGCTCTTTCCCCGCGCACTTTCCTACCGGATGTGGGCGATCATTTTCAGCGTCGTCTCGCTCCTCATTGCCAACGTGGGGCTGGCGACCATCATTGAATACGCCGTGCCGGTGCTGATGTTCCTGTACCCGCTCGCCATCACGCTGATTCTGTTGGCGCTTGGTGGAAAACTGTTCGGGCACGACCGTCGTGTGTATGTCAGCGTCACGGCGCTGACGTTTGTGGCGGCGATCTTCGATCTTATCAAGGCACTCTCGAAAACGGGACTCGGAAAAATGATTCACGCCGAAACCGTTTCCGCGTGGGTGGAGGGCTGGTTGCCGCTCTTCTCACTGGGACTCGGATGGGTCTGCCCGGCGGCGTTGGGACTCGTAATCGGGCTGATTCTGCACTTCGTGTGCGGACAAAAGGCGAAACAGGCGGCGTAAGATTCACAATATGCCATAAAAATGTGGGGCTGTGAAAAAACTCATCTGAGTTTTTTCACAGCCCCTTTATTGCTTTTGAATTTGCACGCGTTCAGGAGGCGGCGCGCTCTTCATCGATTACCGGTTTCTGATCCTCGGACAGGGCGGTGTGGTGTGGGATGGGCTTCCACTCCACATGGCGGAACAGCGCGATCAGCATGCACAGGTCGCCGATGAGCGGAAAGTGAAACCAAAGAAGCGACCCGGCGACACGGCGGGAGAGCGGAATGTTGGGAAGGCGGCGCTTTTCACACACGAGAATGTAGAGCGGGATGACCAGCCGCGAAAGGTACGTGCGCACGAGGGTGAAGGCGAGGCTGATGCCGAGAGCCGCCCATGCGTCGGGCGCGGCGCCCGTCAGGAGAAGCAGGGAAATCTCCGCGGTCAGCGTGAGCAGGCGCTTGGCGACGTAAAGCAGCGTTTCCGGCAGAGTCGTCAGAAAGATGTCGTAACAGATGAAGCTGTCGCGCAACCGATGTCCTCCCGGCGCCGTGGGACGGAACAGTCGCCGCACCATCTCGCCGAGCAGCTTGCCGCCGATGCGGAAAAAGACGATCAGATTGCCGCGCGCCCACCGTTGACGTTGCCGCAGGGCGATGCGAAGTTCCGACGGCTGTTCATCGTAGAACACCGCGGCGTCCTGGTAGCTGATACGGTAGCCGAGGCAAACCGCGGCGGCGGTCAGCTCCCGGTCCTCAGTCAGCGAGGTGTAATGCCAGCCGTCCCGGACCAGTGCGCTGTCGAACAGGTAGCCGGTGCCCTGCAAGCGGGTGGAAAGGTGCAGAAACGATCGGGCGCGATGCTCACTTCGCACGGTGGCGAGCCAGTGGATGCCATAGGAAAAGGAGATGGCGTTCTCCGAAAAATTCTTGGTACTGCGGTACGAGGTGACGAGATGCTCCCCCGCGTCAAACGCCTCGTTCATGCGGGAAATGTAGTCGCGGGCGAGCAGGTTGTCCGCGTCAAAGACAAAGTAGCCGTCAAAGCTTTGTCTGCCGTAGTCGCGCTCAATGCAGTCGAACAGGTACTCCAGCGCGAAGCCCTTGGAGCGGTGCTCCGAGTCGAAGCGTTCGTAACAAATCGCGCCGTGCGCGCGGGCGATAGCGGCAGTCGTGTCGGTGCAGTTGTCCGCGACGACAAAGGTCGTAATCAGCTCCGCTGGGTAGTCCTGCGCGCGGATGCTGTCAAGCAGATCGCCGATCACCGTCTCCTCGTTGCGGGCGGCGATGACAATGGCATAGCGGTGGCGGCGCTTGGTGGCGGGAAACACCCGGGTGCGGAAAAGTCCGATCAGTACATACACCCCCCGGTAGGCGTACATCACGGTCAGGAGAATCCCCAAAAGCAAACAGGCGAATTTCAACCCCTGCATAAAGTCAATCATGAAAACAAAACCCTTTCCGCGCCTCGTGGCACGATGTTTTAAGACACCACCGGGCAATTCGCCATCGGCACACTTGCCGGCGCCTTTTCCGACATGCTTCACAAAAATCCTCGTCGGCAGCCCGGTTACAGTCTGCGGACTTTTTGTATTGTCTGTCGAAAAATTCGACTACGCAATTGTACCACCCGAACCACGCGGTGTTACCTTGAATTTTTGCGAATCTTCAGTAGCTCCAGTATATCACAGACCGGGGAGAATGTCAATGCATCAAATCCTAAGATGCGATGAATCGGTGAAGGTGTGCCGCGCATACAAAACCGTTGGTGTTGAAAAATTCAAAATGAATTTTTCAACACCAACGGATGCCGGAAAGCCGCTCTGCATTTTTGCGGAGCTGTCGAGACCGGTGCAATACCGCCCGGATGCGGTACCACACCGGTCTCAAAACATCAATTTTTTAACAGCCTGTCAAAAACAATGATCGGTGCGCTTATTTGCTCTTTTTGGCGGAGTAGATTTCTTCAAAATCCGCCAGATATTTTTCGTAGTTCTTCAGCTTTGCCTTGGTCATGACATAGGAGACGTAGAGGTTGCTGCCAATGCCGGAGAGTCCCTTGCCGGTCAGCGTCGCGTTCTTGTTGAACACCACGGGAATGACGGGCATATCCGTCACAAGCAGTTCCTCTGCGGCGTGGAGCAGCTTCGCTCTCGCGTCCGCCAGCGCCTTGGTCTTGGCGGGGTCGATCTCGTACTTGTCGTAGATTGCTTTGACGCGCTCCAGCACAGCGGCAAATTCCTCTGCACTGTTGTACATGACGAATGCGTTGTAGTCCTCCGCGGTAATCTGGCTGAAGTAGGGCAGGTAGTAGACCGCCTCCATCAGGTCGTTGTAATCGGAGTTGTTATAGCCGACGGAGTGCGGGATCATGTTGAAGTCCGCGTCCACCATGCCGGAGAAATCCGCCGCGAACGGAGAGAGCATGGAGTAGGCATCGGCGGTGTAAGCGCAACTGTCGATCGCGAAAACGGCGTAGTCGCCGAACAGGAGATTTTCCAGGTAGAGCTCATCGCAGATGTCGTTCGGCACCGAGTCGGTCGGCTTGTAGTAGTCGTTGTTGGTGATGGTTCCGCGCGCCTCCACCGTGACGTGGAAGCCCAGAGCGGACCATGCTTCGGCGGCGGCGGTTGCCATCAGCGTCAGTGCGTCATTGTTGGGGTTGGCAATGATCGTGAAGGTGTAATCGGAAGCCTTGACGCCCGCCTCGCTCAGCGCGTTTTTAGCGGCGGTCAGGTCGGCGGTCGTTGCAATCAGGTCGCCGCCGGTCTTGCGGAAGGAGCCGGAGGTACCTTTGTTGAAGATACCGTTCGGAACCAGACCCGTCGCGGGATCGGCGAGCACCAGCGCGTCCGCGATCGCCTCGCGATCCAACGCCAGGGAAAGCGCGCGGCGGACGCCGGGAATGGCGAACAGTGCGACCTCTTCCTTGGTCGAGGCGTTGGTCAGAAGGGCGTTCTCATTCAGGAAAAGCGTCTGCGTCGATAGCGCGTCGGTGATCTTGGCTTTCTTCATCAGCTCGCTGTCATTGCGGAGCGAGCAGGGAATGCTGCCCATGTAGAAAATCTCGCCGTTCTTGTACGCCTGCGCCAGCTCCTCGTCGGTGCGGGAGCAGTCGATCAGAATACGGTAGGGGGTGACGGATTTGTCGATTGCGTAATCCTCGCCGGGGTCGCGCAGGTAGCAGGCGTTGCGCTCCAGAACCAGCAGGGAGTATACGGTCTCGGCGTAGTTCGCAGAATTGGTCAGATTGTCTTTTTTGTCGAGGAAGTAGTAGGTTCCGTCCGCCTGCATTGCGTGCGTGTCGGTGTACTTGGTGGAGGTCTCACTCAAAAGCGTCTTGCTGATCTTGAACGGACCGCTTGTCACCATCGTGCCGGGTTTCTTCGCCCAGTCATCGGTCTTGGTCACATAGTCCTCGCGCAGAGGCGCCAGGGCAAGGCTGGTCAGGTTAATCAGAAAACGGTCGTAGTCGATGGGACGCTCGAACGTGATCTGAAGTGTTGTGTCGTTGAGCGAGCAGACGCCGAGGTCGTCGATCGAGCAGTTGCCCGCTTTGACGGCGCGCGCGTTCTTGAGGTCAAACAGGAGGGAAGCACAGGAGAAGGAATTTTCCGAGTTCAGAATCCGTTTCCACGCGTAGACCACATCGTCCGCCGTGACCTTGGTCTTGTCCGACCACCAGGCGTTGCGCAGGGTAATGGTCATCTTGTATTCCATGGTCTTGTCGTTCTCGATGATCTTGTAGCTCTTCGCCAGATCGTACTTGAGGTCGCCGCCCTTGCTGAGCGTGAAAAGGCGCGCAAACAGCATGCTGACGATGCTCTCCGCCTGCTCGTCATTGTAGGCGTACGCGGGGTCAAAGTTATAAATCTGCTTGGACAGATACATGGTGATGTAAGCACCCTTGTCGTCGTCATTTTTTTTGCCGGCACAGCCGACGAACGCCGACGCGCACATCAAAAGGCAAAGGAGCAGGGCTCCAAAACGCTTCATCATAATAAAAATCATCCTCCTATGTTTGCGGTTCGGGGGCGCCCCCCAGTGTCGCTTCCTACATTATAGCATGAAATTGTTCCGGGTTCAATGGATTTTCGCGGCGGCGTTGAAGTTTCGGACAAATGCACAATTTCCCGGAGGAAAATCTGTGCAAAAACACACGTTGCGCCTCGGCGCAAAAGCACTCGAGCCGGACAATTCCCCACGATTTATCCTAGCGGAAGCGGGCGAAAAATACAAGAGGGAAAAAGCGGACGAAACATGTCTTTTTTGTTAATTTTTGTTGTCTGCGCATGGCTGTCGGGCGGACGGGGACACTAAGAAAAGCGAGAATAAGGAGGTGGCGGCGGTGCACGACTATACGCGGACGGACCTTGCGTGCGAGTGGGGGCGGCAGAGCAGTATCGCAGGGACGGAATTTTTTGAGAGGAAGTGGTCGCACGGCGTATGGCAGGTTCTGCGCATTCTCACGCCGGAAGCCGCCGGGCGGCTTGGACGCCCCGTCGGGGAATACGTGACGGTCAACTGCGGGAAGATCTGGAAACTGGACGCACAGGCGAGAGAGGCGCTGGAGAGAACGGTGGCGAAGCTGCTTGTTCAACTTCTGACGCGCGAGGTGGGCAGGGAGCCGGACCCCGAGGTGTCGGTGTTGGTCGTGGGGCTGGGTAATCGGGACATCACGGCGGATGCGATCGGTCCGCGCGCAATCGGGGAATTACTGGTGACGCGTCACCTGCGGGAGCAAATGCCGCGCCTTTTTCGCGACATGGCGTGCTGCGCGGTGTCTGCCATCGCGCCGGGTGTGCTGGGACAGACCGGTATGGAGACGCTGGAGGTCATCCGGGGCGCGGTGCGCGCGAGTCATCCCAATGTGCTTATCGTGATTGACGCGCTGGCGGCGCGAAGCTGTGAGCGCCTCGCCTCGACACTGCAACTGAGCAACACGGGCATCTCGCCGGGGGCGGGCGTGGGAAATCAGCGGCACGCGTTGGGAAAGAAAACGCTGGGCGTGCCGGTGATCGCGCTGGGCGTGCCGACGGTTGTGGATTCCTCGACGCTGGTGTATGATGCACTCCGACAGGCGGGCATTGAGCAGGTGGATGACCGCTTGCGCGCCATTCTGGAAAACGGCAAGCGATTTTACGTTTCCCCCAAGGAGGCGGACCTGATCGCGGGGCGGACGGCGACGCTTCTGGCGCACGCAATCAACCGGGCGCTCGTGGGGGTGCCGACGCTGAGCTGAGTCGGGGCGGCGATTGCATGAAAGCGCCCGACGCCTCATAAGATGGGGTGAGTGAGGTGATCCTTTGCTATGAGAGAGATGCGAGAGATGCGAACTCCGGAGGAGGAGCAGGAGATGATCTGGCTCCCGCCCGGAGAAATGGAGCGGCGTCGGCGTGCCGGGAGACGGCGGAGACTTTGGCGGGGAGTGGGAGAGTTTTTGTTCCGTGTCGTGGTGCTCTGCCTGATTGCCGGGGGATTTTACGCGTGGTATACGAAGACCACCCCGCGGCAGTGGTTGGATGCCGCGCTTACCCGGTGGCGTGCGGAAACGCGGCAGGGCGAGGCGCCGGGGGGCAAGGATCCCTCCGACCCGCCGACGAGCGACCCCTCCGGGGAGACGGAGGGGCTGACCCGCGATCAGCTGTACATATGGGACGCCAATGCCGTTTCCGACGGCGCGCGGGCGGTCATTCCCACCGACCTCTGGGCGGACGCCGGGCTACCCGCACAGGGAAGCGTGCTGCCGGATGCCCTCCGACTGGAGGCGAACGGCGAGATTCAGGTGGTGATCCTGCACGCGCACAGCCGGGAGGCATATCTGTCGCCAGACACCCGGTCGGTGGATTGGTCGACGAGCGTCGGACGGGCGCGTGTTGGGGAGACGGCGGGCACGGTGGTCGGCGTCGGACAGACGCTCGCGGCGGCATTGGAAGCGAGGGGAATCGGGGTGTTGCACCTGAATACGGCGTTTGACGCGTCCGGAAACGCCGGAGCGTTCGACCGCGCCCGGGAGGCGACCGAGGAGGCGCTCCGCCGGTATCCGCATGTGCGGCTGGTCATTGACCTTCATCGGGACGCGGGCGTGAACGAGGACGGCGACATTCTGCGCGCTGTCACTCTGTGCGGTCAGCCCGCACAGGCGGTGGCACAGCTACGGTGCACCGCGGCGTCGGGGGATGCGTCGGCGCTCGCGGCGGCATTGTACGGAGAGCTGAACCGCCGGGCGGAGCATTTGTGCCGTCCGCCGCGGACGACAACGGACGGGTGGACGCTTCAAAATGGGGACGGAACAGCGGTCACGGCGATTCGTGTGGAGATGGGAACTACAGGCAACAGTCAGGGCGAGGCGGACGCCGCCGCGCAGATTCTGGCGCAGGCACTGTGCGCGCTGTTGGGTGCCGAACGCTGAGGGCGATTGAGAAAAATGAAGATTAAAGGGGGGACTAAAAAACTCATCCTGAGTTTTTAGTCCCCCCGCGACATTGGTCTTGGCGGCCGGACGCCGCCATTTTGCCGCCAAGGAAAGCAAGAAAATCAAAAAAAGGTCGGCAAAAACGACCAAGATCGCGCAAAAATGTCGGAATCCCGACTGACATTTTTGAGGGGGCTGTAAAAAACATCGAGTTTTTAACAGCCCCCTGTATCCGCCGCATGCCCGCGGCGGCGTCAGTCGTCCTCCTCGCGTACCAGCGAGGTCTCAATGAAATTGTAGGTCGGCACATACGCGCCGGGGCGGAAGCCGTTCCAGATGCACCCCTCCTCAAAAAACGAGGGCGGCGAGACGGCGTAGCTCTCGCCCTCGGCGTTGTGATGCGGACCGAGCAGGTTGCGCAGATTGTTGACCAGCGTCACCTCCACGGTGTTCTCGCCGGAACGGTTCCAACCGTCGGACAGATCAAACACATAGGGTTCCCACAGGCGCGTGCCGATCGGCTTGCCGTTCAGCGAGAGACGCACGACGTTAATACCTGCCTTGTTAAAGCGGAACGAGGGATGCTCTCCGCCCGCTTCTGCGGGATAGGTGCGGCGGAGCGTCAGCTCGCCTGCAAAGAACGGGAACCCTTGCCGCTCGATGTGGGTCAGTGTCAGCGCGCGGGGCGGGGCAGTGAGTACGAACCTCCCGTCAAAGACCGAGGAGGCGTGGGTGGACTTTTTGAAGGTTCCGTCACAGCGGACGCCGAAATGACCGACCAGGTAGAGAGCCTCGATTTCGTGGTCAAAGGTCAGCTTGTTCTTCTCGGATTCAAACTGACGGGCGCGGCGCAGATTCTCGTAGACCTCGGGGGACTGCGAAAAGAGTGTTTCCGTCTCGATGATGTTTTCCCCACGGCGCATTTGCCCGGAAATATCCAGCCGCCGGAACGCGCGGTCGCAGAAAAATCCATGGTCCGCCGCGGTGTCGATCGTAGCGCCGTTGACGCGGATGGTGAAGTTTTGCGGGGTCTCGCACACCAGCGAGAGCTTCGGCGGAACCTCCTCGGCAAATACCCGGAATCGGCAGAGAATCCGTACAGGACGCTCCAATGCCAGCGCGCGGTTGCCGATGTTGAGAATGTCGCCCTCGCTCTGTTGCAGTTGCCCGTCAAAAAAGTACGTGCAACGATCCAGCGTCAGTGCATTTTCTGTGGCTTGGATCAGCTCCCACGTGCCGTCCGTCGGGAGGGGGGAAGGGACGACGCAAGCCTGCGGCGGCGCACAGGCGGTGCCGTCGTCGATCACCAGCAGACTGCTGCGGGGCGGGAAGCTATGCTTTCCGACGGAGAACGGGAGGCGTTCACCTGTCTCGGCGTCCACGGAAAAACTGCCGACGGAAATATCGGCGGTGATCTCCTCATCGCCTGTGTTGACAAAATAATGGAGTGTAAAATCGGGGTAGGCGCGTCGGAGGTAGCTGATTTCCCGGCGATCTACGGCATGCTCGGCGGGGACATCGTCAGCACGGTCGAAAATTTGCCCGCCGCCGCGACGGAATTCCTCCAGGAGTCGCCGCGTGTTGTCCAGAAGACAGCAGTGCTCGCACAGAACGATACGGCGATAGGACATCTTCCCGACGATCAGGCGGTCTCCCTCGACCCGCCCGTGGCGCTCCAGCAGAATTTCGTCGCCGAAATGGAACTGGACATGCTTTTCTTCCAGCGCGTTCATGTCGGAAAGAAGCGCCGCATTGAGACGGGAGACGGCGGGGTTTGGCGCGCCGTTAAAGCACGCCCACGCGGAGGTGATGTTGTGCAGAAGCAGAGTATCGGAGCAGTCCTCGCCCTCGGAGAGCAGTCTGCCGATGCGCGACACCGTGTCATTGAAGACGCGGTATTCCCCCCACCATGGCTGTTGTTCGAACAGGGCGGGCGGGTAATCGCGCTTGCGTATGCCGCGCAGGGAATACCCCTCCAGATGCTGGCAGAGCAGGTTGACACCGCGCACCGCCATCCATTCAAAATTGCGCCTGAGCTCGTCGTGCCCGATGCCGTGACCGCAGGCGGCGTATGCCTCCGTGAGCACTTTTGTCTTGCCGGTCTGGGCGGCGGCACTGGTCAACTGGCGGATGGTCAGAACGGGCTTGACGGGGCGGCAGAGCCAGTCCATACCGGGAATGTCAAAATACTCGTAATGCGGCATGCAGGCGCCGTTGGTCGTGATCTGATCCGGCAAAAAATCTTCCTTCACGAGGTGTCCGGTCAGACGAACGCCGTGCGCGTGGCAAAAATCATAAATCTGATGAAAGTAGTTTTCAGAGAACAGCTCCGTGACCAACCGCCAGAAGCGCACGCGCGCCCGGGCGTGGTCGGGAACATCATCGGAAAACAGCGCCGGGAGAATCGCCTCGATCGGTTCTCCGTACGCGCGCCGGTATTCCTCCGGGAGCGTCAGGCTCCACGGGATGCCGTTCCTTGAGAGCTGTGGCTCGTCGGTGAAAAAGCCGTCAAGACGTGTGCCGTACCTCTCGCAGTAGGGCAGGTAGATGTCGTGCAGGAACGCGGCGACGACCTCGCGGGACATCGTGTCCACGTAGAAAGGGTTGACCTCGTAGTAAAAGCAGGACGTTTCCGTGACACAGATGATACGGTTCTCCGGGATGTGCGAGCGGTCGGCATCGGCGCTTTGTACGCGGAGATATTTCTGCCAGTATGCCTCGCCGCGCCCGTTGACCAGCCCGTTACCGAAGCCGGAGGGCCACCCGTTCTCATCGTACGCCCATGCGTGCATGCCGAGGTCCTCCGCCCGGTCGATTGCGGCGGAAACATTTTCAAACCATTCCTCACCCATGTATGGCGTCTGCAAGCCGCCGCGCGCGTGCATGAAGAAGCCTCCGATGCCCGCCGCCTCCATGACGTCCACCTGTCGGCGCGTTTCGTCCGCACAGAGACGCTCGTTCCACGACCAGAACGGAAGGGGACGATCCTGTTTGTCAATCGTCTTGAAATCAAAAGACATGGCGTATCCTCCTTTGGTGCCTCGGCCTGTCACGATGACATCCCCGCGGAATGTGTCGTCGTCGCGGATGATCTCCCCGACGGCGGGGACGGAAATGTGCCCCGCGAGCGGATTTTTGATGCTCAGGATCGGCGCGGTCAGCGTCGCCTCCACCTCCGAACGTTCAAAGGACAGATCCGTGTCGATCATTTCGCAGTCGATGAGGCGCAGACCGCGGCAGTAGCACAGCGGCTGGGTGCCGATGATGCGGCAGTGGTCGAACGTTACGTTTTCGCAGTACCACGCAAGGTATTCGCCTTTGACCGTGCAGTTGCGGAGGATGACCCGCCGCGCGTGCCACAGCGCGTCCTTGGTGTCGAGAACGCAGTGCTCGAAAACCGCATCTTCTATGTATTGAAAGGAATATTTTCCTTTCATATGTAGCTCGTCAAAGTGCAGGTTGCGTGCGCGGAGCATGAAATATTCGCTCTCGACGGTGCAGTTCTGCATCCGGATACCCGTGGAGGACCAGCCGAATTCGGGCGAGATCACGTCGCAGTGCTCCATGGAGATGCCGTGGCACTCCCGCAGCGCTTTGATTCCGTGGAGGCGGCAGTTCTCCATTTCAATATCGTTTGAGTACCACAGCGCCGCGCGGCACAGCGCGGTCATTTCCACGTCGCGCAGGACCGCACCGTCGTCGTGCCAGAACGGGTAGCGCAGATTGAAATAGCAGTGCTCCGCCGTGACGTCGGCACACTCCTTGAGCGCACTCTCGCCGTCCGCCGGACCGTCAAATCGGCAGTCGATCAGCCGGATGCCGCGCTTGCCGTACAGCGCACGCTCCTCATCGAATTGTTTTCCCCGAATGATTTCCATCTCTATGCTCTTGCCTCCGAACCTTGTCGCACTTCTCGCGGCGACCTTTATTGAAATTATAGCACACCCCGGCGGAATTTGCAAGGGGGGGACATTCCTTTTTGCCCCGCCGCGTCTCCCACCTCGCCCGGACGTGCCCGCCCGTCGCAAGTCCGCCGCCGGCTGTGTGATGCCCGTCATGCGTCGGCGGGTGGGCTGTTTTGGCGTCAATTTCCGGGGGACCGGAACCGTCCGTTCACGACGCGCAAAAGCGCGGGTTGTGCGGGGCGGCAGGAGGGGCAGTGGGCGCGGGGCGCGGGCGTACGATTATTCCGGCTTTTTCCGGGGCAGGCGGGTGTCCTCGCCGGTGCCGAAGCGGAAGCGGTACCAGACCTCGCCGGGCACCAGCGCGCAGACGTCCAGCAGCGCCTCGCTGAGGTCGCCGAGCCGTCTGCCGTCGTAAAAGCGGTAGTTTTCCAAAGCGGCGTTCTTGGGGGCGGGAATGGTTTTCGCCGTGTAATTTTCGCACCATGCGTTTGCCGTGCAGACGCAGGCAATGCCGTCCACCATGGTGGCTGCGTCAAAATGAACGTGTCCGAAATGATGCAGGACGACGCGGGAGGAAAAGTCCGAAAAGTCCGCGTGAACCGTGAGAAATTCCTTGCCGTCGCCGCACGTCATCGGCGCATTTTCGCGGACATAGACAGTGCGATTGTTGAGCGCGCAGAGAATATCCCAGACCCACGTTCCGTAGGCGGCGACCTGCGTGGGTGCGCCCATGAAGTCAACGGACAGCGGGACGTGGGACAGGATGACGTAGCTCCAGCCCTCCTCCCGGACGGTCAGCGCCTCCTCGCACAGCCATGTGATCTGACGCGCCGAGACGCGAAGCTCGGTACGCCCGCCCCGGTCGGCGTAGCGGGGGTCGCTCTGATTGGTCAGCGGATAATCGGTGGTGTCCAGCACGACGACGCGTGTTTTTTTGCCGGGGATGTCGTAATAATAGTAGCAGGACAGGGGATTTTGCGTGTCGTGGACGACGCGGGCGAGCGGGTCGATGCAGATCTCGCAGAATTCGCGCTTCGTGATGATGTCCCCGATCGGGCAGGTCGTGTTCCGGCGGGTGTCGTCCTCCCAGTGGTGGGCGTTGTCATCGTGGTTTCCAAAGGCGAAAAAGACGGGCGCCGCGGCGTCGCGGAGAATATCCGCCATGCGGCGGACGTAGGAGAGATTGTTCTGCTTGCTCCCGATTTCCGGATACGGGTTCCGTCCGCGCAAAAGGTCGCCGCCGACATAAATAAAATCGGGGTGGCAATCGCGGGACAGTTCAACAATTTGTGTCAGCTGGCGGGAGATGCTCTCCCACGCCTCGGGCTCCTCGCAATGAATGTCGGTGATGGTCAGATAGGTCAGGCGCTTCTGTGCGGGGGTGGGAAGCTGTGCCAGCTTCGCCTTCAGCGCCGCCGCGCAGCTTTGGTAGTCCGACTCCGGTCGGGAAATCGTCTTTTCCATGGTTTGCCTCCCCTTTCAAGCGGGTGATTTTTTGTCTCATTTTAGTATAAAAATTCGTGTTTGTCAAGGGAAAACGGGGGGAATACTTGCATTTTTCCCGTTTGTGTGGTATCATAAAAACGAAAAAGCCGATTTTGGAGGAATCCCGATGAATATTGAAAAAATACTATCCTGCACAGATCATACCTGCCTGTCGCAGACCGCCACGTGGGAGGATATCCGCAGGCTATGCGACGAGGGCATGGAATGGGGAACGGCGAGCGTTTGTATTCCGCCGTCGTACGTGGCGCGCGCCAGACAATACGTGGGCGACCGCCTGAAGATCTGCACTGTGGTGGGCTTTCCCAACGGCTACCAGACGACACAGGTCAAGGCGGCGGAGACCGTCGAGGCAATCGGTTGCGGCGCGGATGAGATCGACATGGTGGTCAACCTCGGGGACGTCCGCGACGGACGGGACGACGCGATCCTGCGCGAAATCCGCCTTCTGAAAATTCTTTGCGGCGAGCGCGTGCTCAAGGTCATCATCGAGACGTGCCTGCTGAGTGACGACGAAAAGCGCCGGATGTGCCGCCTTGTTACCGAGGCGGGCGCGGACTTTATCAAAACGTCCACCGGATTTTCACGCGGCGGCGCCACGCCGGAGGATGTCGCACTTCTGCGCGCCCACGTCGGGCAGAACGTCAGAGTCAAGGCGGCGGGCGGAATCTCCTCGCCGGACGACGCCGAACGCATGCTCGCGGCGGGGGCGGACCGCCTGGGCAGCAGCCGCATCGTCGGGCTTGTGCGCGCCATGCGCGGGCACGGGAATCCGACCGCAGACAAAAGCGAATAAACAAGCAAGACCGTCAAAGGAGGAAAAAATCATGGCAATTCCGACACCGCATATCAGCGCCGGGGCAGGCGACTTCGCCAAAACCGTCCTGATGCCCGGAGACCCGCTCCGCTCGGCATACATCGCCGAACATTTTCTGACCGACGCGAAGCTGGTCAACAACGTCCGCGGCGTGCAGGGCTACACGGGATATTATCAGGGCAAACGGGTCAGCGTCATGGCGTCCGGCATGGGACAGCCGGCGATCGGTATTTATTCGTACGAATTGTTCCACTTCTATGGGGTCTCCTCGATCATCCGGGTCGGATCGTGCGGCTCGCTGTCCGAGGAGGCGCGGGTGCGCGATCTGATCGTCGCCATGGGCGCGTGCACGGACGGAAATTATGCGTCCCAGTACCGCCTGCCCGGAACGTTCTGCCCGATCGCGGACTATACGCTCCTGTCGCGGGCGGTGGCGGTCGCCGGGAGCATGGGCGTTCGTGCCCACGTGGGAAACGTCCTGTCGTCGGACGTCTTTTACGATGACGCGGCATCCACGCTGGAGTGGGCGAAAATGGGCGTCCTCGGCGTGGAGATGGAGGCGGCGGCGCTGTATTGCAACGCGGCGCGGGCGGGGCGTCGGGCGCTGTGCCTGTGCACGGTCAGCGATTCGTTTTTGCACCCCGAGCACAACCTCAGCGCGCAGGAGCGCCAGACGTCCTTTGAGGAGATGATCCGGGTGGCGCTGGAGACCGCGGAGGCGTAAGGGGCTTCGCGCGCGGCTTCCGCCCTCGGGAAATGAGAGGTTTGCGGCGCGGACACGGCACTGTGTCCGCCCAATCCGGATTCGGAAAGGAGTTACAGATTATATGGGGAAGCGTGTATTTCTGATCGTCATGGACAGCATGGGAATCGGCGGCGCTCCCGATGCCGCGCGGTTCGGCGACGAGGGGAGCGATACGCTGGGCGCGATCCGGCGCCATCCGGACTTTGCCTGCCCGACGCTTGCCTCGCTCGGACTGTTTCATATTGACGGCGTGGGCGGCGGCGTCGGCGCTCCGCGGGCGAGCTTTGCGCGGATGCAGGAGGCGTCCGCCGGAAAGGATACGACGATCGGGCATTGGGAGATTGCGGGGCTGATCTCGCCACAGCCTCTGCCGACCTACCCGAACGGTTTCCCGCCCGAGGTCATCGGGGCGTTTGAGCGGGCGACGGGGCGCGGAGTGCTCTGCAACCGCCCGTATTCGGGAACCGATGTTATCCGGGACTTTGGAGAGGAGCATATCCGCACCGGCAAGCTGATCGTCTACACGTCGGCGGACAGTGTGTTCCAGATCGCGGCGCACGAGCAGGTCGTGCCGGTGGAACTGCTTTACCATTATTGCGAGCAGGCGCGGGAGATTCTTTGCGGCAAGCACAGCGTCGGACGCGTCATCGCCCGCCCGTTTGAGGGGACGTATCCGTTCCGGCGGACGCCGCGCAGACATGATTTTTCGCTCCTGCCGCCGCGGGAAACGGTAGTTGACCGGCTGGCGCACGCGGGGTTTTCTACCATTTCGGTGGGGAAGATCATCGACATTTTCGCGGGCAGAGGGTTTTCCCGTGCCATCCGCACGACCTCCAACCACGAGGGAATGGAACGGACCATCGAGCTCGCCGCACAGGATTTTGAGGGACTTTGCTTTGTCAACCTGGTGGATTTCGATATGTTGTACGGACATCGCAACGACGTGGCGGGGTACGCCCGCGCCATGACCGAATTTGACGGTCAGCTCGCGGAATTTCTGACATGCATGCGCCCGGAGGACGTGTTGATTCTCACCGCCGACCACGGGTGCGACCCCTCCACCCCCTCGACCGACCATTCCCGCGAGTGTACGCCGCTTCTCATCTTCGGCGGGCAGGTGCGCGCGGGGGTCAATCTCGGGACAAGGGCGACGTTTGCCGACATCGGCAGAACGGTCGCGCAGATTTTTGACGTCCCGTCCGAGGGGCTGGACGGCACGGGATTTTGGGATAGCGTAAAGATTTGAGAGCACGAAGATACCAACACGCGAGGACATCAAAGCGCGGGAGCGCAAAGACGCTGAAACCCAAGATTACGATAAAACGTGGCGCGAGGGCTGAAAATCCGGGCGGCGCCCGGGAGTATTTGCAGAGGAGGACACGAGATGAACAGCCAACAGAATACCGATATCTCCGACCGCGCACTGTTGTTGCGGGCGGCAGAGGCGAGGGAGCGCGCGTACGCTCCGTATTCCCGCTTTCGGGTGGGCGCGGCACTGCTTGCCGCTTCGGGCGAGGTCTACGTCGGCTGTAACGTGGAAAACGCCGCGTATACGCCGACCAACTGCGCCGAACGCACCGCCTTCTTCCGCGCCGTCAGTGAGGGAGAGCGGGAGTTTGTCGCCATTGCGGTCGTCGGCGGTCGGGGCGCGCAGACCTCGGGAGTGTGCACGCCCTGCGGCGTCTGCCGCCAGGTCATGGCGGAATTTTGCCGGGCGGACTTCCGCGTGGTGATGGGCGAGGCGGACGCACCGCAGGTCCGGACGCTCGGGGAGCTGCTGCCGGAGAGCTTCGGGCTGGCGGCGTCGGAGGACGCGGAGCCGGTCTGAGCGCGCCGAAATACAGAAACGGAGAGATTCGACAACGGAAGATTCAGTAGCGGGAAACTTCGGTAACGCAAAATTCAGTAACGGGAAAGAGGGGAAAATGCCATGCGGATGGTGGAAATCATTCGGAAAAAACGCGACGGCGGGGAGCTGACCGACGGGGAGATTGCGGCATTTGTCACAGGGTATACGCGCGGGGACATCCCCGATGAGCAGGCGTCGGCACTGTGTATGGCGATCTGGTTTCGCGGCATGACCGCGCGGGAGACGCTTGCCCTGACGCTGGCGATCCGCGATTCGGGCGAGTGCCTGACCCATTCCCCCGCCGACGGCGTGCGCGTGGATAAACATTCGACGGGCGGCGTGGGCGACAAAACCAGCCTGATCGTGGCGCCCATCGTGGCGTCGCTTGGCTTGAAGGTCGCGAAAATGAGCGGGCGCGGGCTGGGGCACACGGGGGGAACGATTGACAAGCTGGAATCCATCCGCGGCTTTCGCACCGACCTGTCCCCGCGGGAATTTGCACGCGTCGCCGACGAAACGGGACTTGCCATCGTCGGACAGAGCGCGGAGCTTGCTCCCGCCGATAAAAAGATCTACGCGTTGCGGGACGTGACCGCGACGGTGGACAGCCTGCCGCTGATCGCCTCCAGCATTATGGGCAAAAAGCTCGCGGCGAACGACGACGCCATCGTGCTCGACGTCAAAACGGGCAGCGGTGCTTTCATGAAAACCCGCACGGAGGCGCGGGCGCTGGCGGAGTGCATGGTGAAGATCGGCACGGACGCGGGCAAGAAAATGTGCGCGCTTGTGACGGATATGGACACGCCGCTCGGGTGCGCGATCGGCAATAGCCTGGAGGTGGTCGAGGCGGTGGAGACCCTGCGCGGCGGCGGACCGGAGGACTTGCGCCGATTGTGTATCGCGCTGGCGGCACACATGCTCCTGCTCGGCGGCAGGGCGGAAACGCTACCTGCGGGCGAGAAAATGGCGCAGTCCGCGCTGGCGGACGGAAGCGCGCTCGCGACCTTCACTGCGATGGTGGCGGCGCAGGGCGGGGATGTTACATGGATTCAGGACCTGTCGCACTTTCCGCGGGCGGGGTATCGGGAGGACATCTGTGCGACGCGCGACGGCTGTCTGACCCGCATTGACGCCGGAATCTGCGGTGAGGTGAGCCTGATTCTCGGGGCGGGGCGCACCGTCAAGGACGCGCCGGTGGACGCCGCGGCGGGGATCCTTCTGCGTCGGAAGCGCGGAGAGCACGTGCGTGCGGGAGACTGCGTTGCCACTCTGTACACCGAGCGTCCCGAGGTGCTCCCGGAGGCGCGTGAGCGCCTTTTGAGGGCGGTCGAAATCGGGGAGACCCTGCCGCCGCCCGTGCCGCTCATTCTGGACGTGATCGGCGGGGTCGAGTCGTGAAACGGCGAAAACACCCTCTTGAATTTTTTTGTAGAGTGTGATATACTGATTGTAGAGTACAGGGTAGAGTACAGAAAACCTCGTCGCGGGTGGCTTTTTTGATCGGCAGGTGCAAAAGGTGCCCGCCACGCCGCCGCATGCGAAAGCGGCGTGTGGAAAAACGTTCACTGCGGTGCACGAAGTTGTGTATTGCCAATGAAAAAATCGCACGGGCAGTCGAACCAAAAATCACCGGGCAGTCGAACCTGCGCGAATGAGTGAAAGTCAGGGACGCGAAAATGCAAAAGTGCGAAATGCAAAAAGGAAAAAGCATAAAAACACGAAAGCGCGAACGCGCAAAACCGCAAAGGTGAGAAAACGCGAACGCGCAAAAGTGTAAAGAAGCGGGGAAAGGAGGAGTTTTTGCGCATGGAAGAGTTGAATCGCATTCTTGCCGCCAACATCAGCACGTTGCGCCAACGTGCGGGCATGACACAGGCGGAGCTGGCACAAAAACTGAATTATTCGGATAAGCTGATCTCAAAATGGGAGCGCGGAGATGCCGCCCCCAACGCCTATACGCTAAAACAGCTCAGTGAAATTTTCGACGTGAGCCTGGACTATCTCTTCGCCGCTCACGAGGATGAGCCGCCCCTCCCGGCGGACGGGGACGGAGCATCGGCGGGGATGGGAATGGAAGCCGCGGGCGAGGCAACCGGCGTCTTTTCTTTCGCGTCGAGGGTGCGCAAGAACGTCCTGCTTCTGATCGGTCTGTGCGGCGTGGCGCTTCTGGCGTTGTTGGTGTTTGTCGTTCTCTGGATTGTGAAGGATACAATGTATTTTTCAATCTTTGCCTATGTTCTCCCGGCGATTATGATTACCTGGCTGGTGCTCAACTCCGTCTGGTATCGGGGAAGGCACAACTATTGGATTATCGCAGGGCTGGTCGCCGCGATCGCCGTCGCGGTCTATGTCGCGCTTCTGAGATTCAACTGTTGGCAGATTTTCCTTTTGCTGATCCCGGCGGAGCTGATGGTGCTTTTGGCGGCAAAGGTGCTCAGAAAGTAAGTGGAATAACACATTCTACCCGGAGTAGAGGCGGAATCCCACATCTTCAAAGACGAATGACCCTTTGGTTTTTACGGGTATACTGAGAGTAGAGCCGGAATTTTCCGCTCTACTCTCTCTTTTGTCAAAGTAGATTGCGGTATCGAGAGAGTAGGTTGCCTCCGCGGAGGTTCCGGGGTATACTGTATGCGGATGTTATCCGGCATTGCCGGAGACGCCGCAAACACGAACGCTTGAACACTCAAAGGAGAATTTACCCATGGCTCAGACGGCAAACGCAGATTACATTCTGTCTTGTGAATCCACGGTTGACCTGCCTTACGCATATGTGTGTGGGCGGGGAATCCCGGTTCTTTTTTATTCGTACAATGTGGATGGGGTGGAATACCCCGACGATATGCTCCGCGACCCGCAGGCACTCCCGCGCTTTTATCAGTTTTTGGCGGACGGAAAGCTGCCGACCACCTCGCTCATCAATGAGGCGACGTATGAGGCGTTCTTTGAGGAACAGCTTGCCAAAGGCGACCTGCTTCACGTTGTGTTCGGCTCCGGCATGACGGCGTCCATCCGCAATGCTCAGCGGGCGGCTGTCACCGTGCGCCAGCGCCATCCCGACCGTCGGCTGATCCTGGTGGATTCGCTGTGCAGCTCGTCCGGCTATGGACTGCTGGTGGATAACGCCGCCGATCTGCGCGACAGCGGTTGCTCCATGGAGGCGGTGGAGGCGTGGTTGCTCGCCAACTGCCACCGCATCCACCATCAGTTCTACTCGACCGACCTGAAATATTTCCGCCGGAGCGGACGGGTCTCGGGCGCGGCGGCGATGATCGGAAGCGTTCTGAACATCTGCCCCCTCATGCGGCTGGACGACGGCGGGCGCATCGTTGCCTACGACAAGGTGCGGGGCAAGAAGAACGCCCTGCGCGCGACGCTCGATGCCATGGAAGCCCATGCCGAGGGTGGAGTGAATTACAGCGGGAAGTGCTTCATCTCCCATTCCAATGTCCCCGCCGACGCCGAGGAGACCCGGCTGGCAATCAACGCGCGGTTCCCGCACATTCAGGGCGGCGCGCGTGTGTATGACATCGGAACCATCATCGCCTCGCACAGCGGTCCGGGGACGGTTGCCGTCTACTTTGTGGGAGACGACCGCGCGCCCTATCCGGAGAAAAAGTAAGCGGAAGCGGCGCGCTTTGGCGGGTGGTGTCAGGTTCGGCGTCGGATGCCCGGTGACGGGGCAACGGGACGCGACGGGTCCGGATGTCACCCGGGTTGCGAAAGGAGTTTTGCTTTTATGACACGAACACCATTGAGTGAACGTGTGTTGCCACAGTACACCCGGGGTGAGGACATTGCCAATATGGTGACGCATATCATCGGCGGAGCGATCGGTATTGCTGCGCTGGTGGGGGTGCTGGTTGTTTCCATCGCCCACAAAAATGTCTGGGGACTGGTGAGCGGCGTGTGGTTTGCCTTCTGCATGATCGCGCTGTACACGGTTTCCAGCGTGTACCACGGGTTGCGACCCGGATACGGGAAAAAAGTGATGCAGGTGATCGATCACTGCACCATCTACCTTTTAATCGTCGGAACCTACACGCCCGTGCTTCTCTGCGGCGTCCGACCGCAATATCCGGTCGCCGCGTGGGTGGTGTTCGGCGTGGAATGGTTGCTTGTCGCGTTTGCGACGACGTTTACCGCGATTGACCACAATCGCTATTCCCGCCTGTCCATGGTGTGCTACATCGGGATGGGGTGGTGCATCGTCCTCCTGACGCGTCCGGCGATCCGGGCGATCGGGCTTGAGGGCTTCCTCTTCTTGCTCGGGGGCGGCGTGTCCTATACCGTGGGCGCGGTGCTCTACGGGCTCGGGAAGCGTAAGCATCCCATCTTTCATACCATTTTCCATGTTTTTGTCGATGTCGGCAGTATTCTGCAGGCGATCTGTATCATAGGCTATGTAATATAAGGAGACAGACCAATGGGGACTGTAAAATTGGACGGAAACACGTATTGTCAGTGGGTCGCGGCGGGCGCCGGGGCGCTGGCGGCGAAGCGTGACCGCGTGAATGACATGAATGTTTTTCCCGTGCCGGACGGCGATACGGGGACGAATATGGGTATGACCATCGGGGCGGTGTCCACCGTGATGCCCGACGGACATCTCGGGCGCACGGCGGCGGAGGTCGCCCGCGCCATGATGCGCGCGGCAAGGGGAAATTCCGGCGTCATTCTGTCGCTGTTCTTCCGCGGCATGGCGAAAGCTCTGGAGGGGCGCGAGGACGCCGATCCCGCGACATTGCTGGAGGCGATGCGCGCGGGCGCACGCGCGGCGGAAAATTCGGTGGAAAACCCGGTGGAGGGAACTATTCTGACCGTCATGCGCGAGTGCAGCGCGGCGGAGGACGATACCTCGGCGTTTGAAACGCTGTTTGACGGGCTGTACGAGCGCGCAAAAGAGACGCTTGCGCACACGCCGGAGATGCTGCCGGTCCTGCGCAAGGCGAACGTTGTGGACGCGGGCGGGTACGGCTTTGTCTGTGTTCTTGACGGCATGAGAAGCGCCGCGCTGGGAGAAGAATTGCCCACGGCGGGGGATACCGACACGACGCCGGTCGCCCGTCCCGCGAGCGCCTTTGACGTTTTTTCCGGCGAGGACATCCGCTACACATTCTGTACGGAGTGCCTGCTCGATCTGTCCGCGCCGCTCGCGGAGGACGTTGTGTCCGATCTGCGGCGCAAGCTCGGCGCGATGGGGGACAGCATTGTCCTGACCGCCGACGAGGAGATCCTCAAGGTGCATGTCCATACCGACGAGCCGCTGACGGTGCTCGGCATGCTGTTCCCGCTCGGAACCGTGCGGGCGTCCAAGGTGGAGAATATGCGGCTTCAGCACAGCGACCTGACCGGGGCTGCTCTCGCGGGGAGCCCCCTTGAAGTAAAAGCGCAGACCGCGCATGAGCTCCATGAGGCGTATGCGACGCACGGGACGGTGACGCATGAAGCGCCCGAGGAGAAGACGCCGCGGAAGCGGTACGGGGTGTTTGCCGTGTCGCCCGGGGAGGGATTTTCCGGGGTGTTCCGCGATCTGGGCGCGGACGGCGTGGTGTCCGGGGGGCAGAGTATGAACCCGTCGGCGGAGGACCTGCTCCGGGGGATGGAAAATTGCCCGTGTGAGTGCGCCATCCTGTTGCCGAACAACAGCAATATCATCATGACGGCGAAGCAGGCGTCAGAATTTTGCCCCGGCTGCCACGTCATCGTCATCCCGACCAAAACGGTGCCGCAGGGTCTGTCCGCTCTGCTTGCCTTTGACCCGACGGCGACGCCGGACGAGAACGAGCAGGCAATGCGGGAAGCCGCCGAGAGCGTGACGACCTATTCGCTGACCTACGCCGTGCGGGACGCAGAACTGGATGGCTTGCAGGTCAAAGAGGGGCAGGTGCTCGGACTGCGCGACGGACGGCTGTGCGTGGCGGCGGAGGACACCTGCGAGGCAACGCGTCGGCTGTTTTCCGAGGTTCCGGACTGCTCGGCGGTCACGGTGTATTCCGGCGAGGGCGTCCCGGCGGCGGAGGCGGAACAGATGGAGTCGCTTCTGCGGGAAATCTTCGCGGATCGCGCGGACGTTTGCCTGACAGAAGGCGGTCAGCCGCTTTATCCCTTTGTCATTTCGGTGGAATGAACCCGGAGCGGATGTTTTTTCGTGCCGCCCGCGACCTCAAAACAAGAATATAAAGAAACCCCCGCCGCACTCATCGGTTATCCCGATCTGCGGCGGGGATTTTTTTGCTTTTTGGGGAACGACGTGTGCCGTTCTGACAGGCGAACCGAGCATCAGAAGCTGCTTTGCACGCTCCGCGGTTCCACAGTTCCACGCATTGCACATCCCGCATGTCTCGCATGCCCGTAGTTGTGCCCCATACCCCGCGTACGCCGCGGGTTCTGTAAACCTCCGTCATACCCTACATGCCCCACACGTTGCCCCGTACATCCCGCGTGTCTTACATCCCCACACGACGCCCTTGCCGTTTCCCTCAGCCTCTGCGCCCGCGCACGGCGGTGACGCGCCCGAAAGCCGGACGTATGATCCGGGGCGGCGCCGAAAATACTAAAGGCAAAGGGAAAGACAATGGCAATCCCGCATAATTCGGATGGTGCAGCGTTGCCGTAAGGCGAAAATACTTTTGGCGTGGGAGGCGGAGAATGGAAAAGAAATGTGAGGTGCGCGTCGGGCGCGTGCTCGCGGTGTTCGGCACACGCCCCGAGGCGATCAAAATGTGCCCGCTTGTCAGGACGCTCATGGCGCGTCGGCAACTGCAAACGACCGTCTGCGTGAGCGGTCAGCACAGACAAATGCTCGACCCGGTGCTGGCGTCGTTCGGCGTGACCCCGGCGTTTGATCTGCGGGTGATGAAGCCGAATCAGACGCTTGCGGACATCACGACGGCGGTTTTGTTGCGGCTGGACGCCGTTCTGCGGGAGAGCATGCCGGACCTGGTGCTGGTGCACGGGGATACCACCACGGCATTTGCCGCGGCATTGAGCTGTTTTTACCATCAGATTCCGGTGGGGCACGTCGAGGCGGGACTGCGCACCTACCGCACGGACGCGCCGTATCCGGAGGAGTTCAACCGCCAGGCGATCGGTTCGATTGCGCGACTGCACTTTGCCCCGACCGAGGCGGCGCGGGACAATCTTTTGCGCGAGGGCAAGGCGGCGGGGAGCGTGTTCGTCACGGGCAACACCGTCATCGACGCCCTGCGGACGACCGTGCGGGAGGACTATACCCACCCGGTGCTTGCGTGGGCACAGCAGGGGCGGATGCTGCTTGTCACGGCGCATCGGCGGGAAAACCTCGGGGAACCGATGCGGCGGATTTTCCGGGCGGTCCGCCGGATTGCGGAGGAGTATCCGGACGTGCGGGTGGTTTGCCCCGTCCATAGCAATCCCGTCGTTCGTCAGATTGCCCGCGAGGAACTGGACGGATGTCCGCGCATCCGCTGTACGGAGCCGCTGGACGTGGTGGATTTTCACAATTTTCTGGCGCGATGCACGCTGGTTCTGACTGACAGCGGCGGGATTCAGGAGGAAGCCCCGGCGCTCGGCAAGCCGGCGCTCGTTCTGCGGGAGGACACCGAACGTCCCGAGGGCGTGCGGACGGGAAACCTTTGCGTGGTCGGTACCGACGAGAAAAAAATCCACGCGGCGTGCGCGCGTCTGCTGGACGACCCCGTCGCCTACGCGCGCATGGCGCACGCCGAGAATCCGTACGGGGACGGAAACGCCTGTGCGCGCATTGCCGACATTGTGGAGGATTTTCTGACAGCACAAAGGGAAAACGCGCCTTTGAACGTATGATGCCCCGCCGGGGATTTCTGTCGGGTTCGGGCAGCTTCGGTCAGGTTATCCCAACGCCACGTCCAGCATCATCATCACGCTGAACCCGATCGCGAAGAACACCGTTCCGAGGTTGGAATGTTGCCCCTGCGACATCTCGGGAATCAACTCTTCCGCCACCACATAGAGCATCGCACCGGCGGCAAAACTCAGAAGATAGGGCAGTGCCGGTATCACGAGCTGCGCGGCAATCAGTGTCAGTACAGCCCCGATCGGTTCCACAATCCCCGAAAGTACGCCGCCGAGGAAAGCCCTGCCTTTTTTGTTGCCCTCCGCCCTGAGCGGCATGGAGATGATCGCGCCCTCGGGAAAATTCTGAATTGCGATTCCGAGGGACAGGGCAAGCGCGCTTGCCGCCGTGATCTGCGTGTTTCCCGCGAGGAAGCCCGCGTACATCACGCCGACCGCCATTCCCTCCGGGATGTTGTGCAGTGTGACCGCCAATACCATCATAGTCGTGCGTCCGAGCTTGGTTTTCGGTCCCTCCACTTGGTCGCTCCCGACGTGGAGGTGCGGGATCAGATGATCCAGCGCCAGCAAAAACAGCACGCCGAGCCAAAAGCCGACAAATGCCGGAAGGAACGCGAGCGCGCCCATGCCCTCGGACTGCTCGATTGCCGGAATCAGCAGGCTCCAGACCGAAGCGGCGACCATCACCCCGGCGGCGAAGCCCGTCAGCGCGCGTTGCACCGGATCGCCGAGCGATTTTTTCATAAAGAATACGCACGCCGCGCCCAGGGTCGTCCCGAGAAGGGGAATCAGTATTCCCAAAAAAGTCTCCATATTGCCATCCTTTCTGCTTTGCTCGTGTTTCCGCGCCGCCAAAGCCCCGGGCGGTCGCTTTTCCGGTGACCGTGCTCCGAATCCTCCTCTGCTCACAACCCCGAGAAAGACACCCCGTCTTTCGCCAAGGCGATCGTAAGGATAGCCCGCGTCGATCATGATGGTCGTGTCGCCCTTGCGGTCAATGAGATCGCCGTGCCGACGAGCGACAATCTTCTTTCCGTTGGTTAGCCTATGCTAACTTGCGTACTTTTGAAAAGCCGCCCCGCGGCATTTTCATTTTTGTTTGGGGGATTGCCGTCGCCAGAACATAACCGGAACAGCTCGTCCGGTCATATTATAGCATGCGGCGCCCTCTTTTTCAATAGAAAATCGGAATTTCCATCCGAAAATCACGCAGGCGGTGTAAAAATGCCTCCGGGGGCTTATGAAAGGACGCAGAAGAGGTGCTTCCAAAGCTCCGGTGTCGCGGGAGATCACCGCCGGATGCGGATGAGCGTGCGTAAGCCCTCGCCCAGCGCCTCCAGAAAGGTATCGACCTCCGCCTCGGTGTTGTACTCGCTGAAGCTCAGCCGCAGGGAGCAGTCCGCCTGACGCGGGGTCACGCCAAACGCGAGAAGCGAGCGGCTGGGGGATTTTCCGTGCGACGAGCACGCCGAGCCTGCCGAAACGCGGATGCCGCGCGCGTCGAGAAAATGCAGCATGGTCTCGCTTTTGATGTCGGGCAGGGTCAGATTGACGATGTGCGGGGCGCGCGCGCCGAGCGGAACCTTGACGTCTACGCCGAGGGTGCGCAGTCCCTCCTCGGCGCGTTCACGGAGGGCGTGCATGTGCGCGACGCTCTGCTCCCGACGCGGTAACGCGTCTGCCACCGCCGCGCCGAAGGCGGCGATGCCGAGAAGATTTTCCGTCCCGGAGCGCATGCCCGCCTCCTGTCCGCCGCCGAGCAGAAAGGGAACGATCTTTTTGGCGCGGAGCAGGGCGGGGGAGATGTAAAGCGCTCCCACGCCCTTGGGCGCGTGAACCTTGTGACCGCTGAGCGAGATGAGGTCGGCGCCGATCGTCGCAGGGGTCAGCGGACATTTCAGAAAGCCCTGCACCGCGTCGGTGTGCGTGATGACAGCGGGGTTGCGCGCCTTTGCCAGCGCAAACGCCGAGCGCAGGTCATATTGCGCGCCCGTTTCGTTGTTGACCGCCATCAGACTGACAAGAAAGGTCTCGTCATCCAGCTCCTCCGAAAGCTCCTGCATATCGAGCACGCCGCCGCGCGTGGAAATGCGCACAACGCGCCAGTCCTGCCCCTCCAGCGCCCGCATGGCATTTTCCACGGCGGGATGCTCGCTGTCGGTCGTGATGATCTTGTTTCCCGTACGGCGGGCTTTCGCGTGTGTCGTGCCGAACAGTGCCAGGCTGTCCGCCTCACTGCCGCAGGAGGTAAAGACCAATTCCCCCGGCGCGACCGAGCGCAGTCCCAGTGCCCCGGCGACCTGCTCCCGCGCGCTTTGCAGGATGGCGGCGGCGGTGCGCCCCTCGGCGTGAAGCGAGGAAGGGTTGCCGAAGGTGTCGAGCAGTTCGGCGATGCGGGCTTTGGCGGCGGGGGAGAGCGGTGTAGTCGCGCTGTTATCAAAGTATACGGAATTTGAGGTCGCCATGGTCTTTTTCTCTGTCCTTTCGTTGTATCAGTCGGCAGTCGTGCCTTGGAAATATCCGGCGTCGCGCACCGAAAAACCGACCGATGTCACAGCATCTGTCGGCTTCGGTACGGGTTATTTGCGGAACGTGAAGTGGGAGAGGATCGAAAGATACTCCGCCCGATGCATTTCAAATTTGTCCTCCGTCGCGGTGTAGGTCACGGTGTAGACCATGCCGCGCCACGAGGCGATGGTCTGCGAGAAACGGTAGGTCTGCCCGTTTATGCACGCCGTGTAGGTGTAAGTGCGCGCCGGGCGACCGCCGAGCGTGGTTTCCTCCACCGACTGCTCGGTAAAGTCGTTCAGGGCGGCGCTCAGGTGCCCGCGGCAAAGCTCCCAGTATTCCTCGGCGCTCATTTTCTCCTGCTCGGGCAGGTAGGCGACGACGGAAACGTTCGTGCGGTCGTCCTCCGAGACGTAGGCGGACGAGGTGGGGAGGGCGAGGTTGAGCATCCAGCTCTCCGGGACATAAAAGCGGTAGGCAACGTCGTTGTTGGAAGCGAGCTTCATGCCCTCCGGTGCGTCCGCGTCGGGGTCCACTGTGTTGATCTTGCGGTCAGAATGGCTGGGCTTGTCGCTGAAGACAAATTGGGTGACAATCTCGGAAAAGGTGTCCTTGTGCGTGTCGTAGGTGACCTCGCGGCACAGGCAGGACAGCACCAGCATGCACTCCCCGTACGGCGCCAGCGCGTCGGTGGCGACGAAGCTCTCCCCGTCCGAGGTGAAGCGATAGGTCACAAACAGAGCCTCCGCGCCTCCGAGCGTCCCGCCGAGCGGCGTGTCCGCGGTGATCTCACGCGCCTTGGGAAACGCCTCGCCGAGCTGTGCGCGGTGAACGGTCTCCCAATATTCCGTCGGCGTGAGCGCGTCGGGGTTGTTGTATTCGTGTACATATACCATCGCCCGATCGATCATGCTGGCGTACGCGCCGGAGACGCCGGTGTCGGTCAGAAGATTCCAGTTGCTCGGGACATACAGCCGATAAAGCGCGCCGTCGAGCGTGGCGGACTGCATGCGATCGGGAATCTGCTCCTCCTCGTCGTCCTTGGCGCACGCAAGCAGCGCCGTGCAAAGGAGCAGTGCCGCAAGGCAGAGGCAAAGACCGCGCGCGAGGGTGCGGGCGGGAGTTTTTTTCATCATATCCGGGTTCCTTCCTTAGATTTGATTCTTCCATCATAACATAAAGGCGTGACGATTTTGCCCGATCGGTGTAAACAATTCGTGTCTTTCGGCGCGCCGCTCAGTGCATGGCGCTGTCCAGCATCTGCTGGGCGGCGGCGAGGATGCCAATCTTGGCGCTCTCATAGGTCAGCCCGCCCTGAAAATAGGCGGTGTAGGGGGGACGGAGCGGACCGTCCGCGCTCATTTCAATGGAGGAGCCTTGGGTAAACGCGCCTGCCGCCATGATAACCTGATCGGTGTAGCCGGGCATGTCCCACGGCTCGGGGGTGACATAGGAGTCCACGGGCGAGCCCGCCTGGATCCCGCGGCAGAAGGCGCACAGCCCCTCGGGGGAGCCGGTGATGACCGTCTGGATGATGTCCGAGCGCACTTCGTCCCACCGCGGTTCCACGCGGCATCCGAGCGCTTCAAAGATGTACGCGACCAGATGCGCGCTCTTCAGCGCCTGCGCGACGGTGTGCGGCGCGTAGAATAACCCCTTGTACATGCTCTTGTTCTGTCCCAGCGTCGCCCCGACCTCAGTGCCACAGCCGACGGAGGTCAGACGGTAGCCGGCGAGCGTGACGGCGCGCTTGGTGCCCGCGATGTAGCCGCCGGTCTCCGCCATGCCGCCGCCGGGATTTTTGATGAGTGAGCCGATCATCATGTCGGCGCCGACCGCACACGGCTCGCTCGTTTCGACAAATTCGCCGTAGCAGTTGTCCACCACGACAAAGGCGTCCGGTGCGATTCCCTTGACAAAGCGCACCAGCTCCCCGATCTGCGCAACGGTCAGCGTGCGGCGGTTGAGGTAGCCCTTGGAGCGCTGAACGAAGATCACCTTGACGTGCCCCGCATGCTTGTCCAGCGCGGCGCGGATGGCGGGGAAGTCAAACTCGCCGCCCGTCGTCAGCTCGACCTGCGCGTACGTCACGCCGAAGTCGGCAAGCGAGCCGTCCCCGGGCGTCCCGGCGATGCCGATGACCTCCTCCAGGGTGTCGTAGGGCTTGCCCGCCACGGACAGCATCACGTCGCCCGGGCGAAGCAGACCGAACAGACCGATGGTCAGCGCATGGGTGCCGCTGACGATCTGCTGGCGGACAAAGGCGGCTTCCGCCCCCATGACGCGCGCCCAGATGGCGTCCAGCGTATCGCGCCCGCGGTCGTCGTAGCCGTAGCCGGACGTCGAGCCGAACATGGTGTCGGATACGCGGAACTCGCGGAACGCGTCCATGACGCGGGCGGTGTTTTCAAAGGATACGCGGTCGATCCGCGCAAAGTGCGGCGCCAGCTCCAGCTCAGCGCGGCGGGCAAGGTCAAGAATTTTTTCGGAGTATTGCATGTCAGAAATCCTTTTTGTTTGTTACCATTAATATGGTATGGTCTGTCGGTTTCCGTTCGCGGGCGCGTCAGAGCTGAGCCATCAGCTCGCTCATGCCCTCCACCGCCTCGCGGATGGCGGACCTGCCGGAAATTTCGTGGTAGAGCACCGTCTGTGCCTGCATGCGGTAGGGAATCAGCCACAGCGAGGAGATCACGAGGAGAACCGCGCCGCATCCCACGCACGCTCCGACCGGCAGGTGAAAGACGAATCGGACGCCCGCGCCGATGCCACCCGCGAGCAGAATGGCAAGGAGCCACCACCCGATCAGGCTCAGGCGCAGAGCGAACAGCCGTCCCTTGCTACCGCGCATCATGCGGGCGGATTCCCGCAACGCCTCCGCGGAGGAAATCTCGGGATTTTCCGCCAGAACGTAGCCCGCCATCGCGTAGCGATAGGAGGCGACAATGCCGGGAACGATCAAAAGAAGCGACCAAAGGAGGACGCGAATCGCGCGCAAAAAGCGCAACAGGAGCGCCCTGCCGAAGCATTGCCCGAAGCCGGAGAACACCACGCCGACGCGCGGCGACTCGCCGTCAAGCAGAGCCAGATGGTAGCGGTTCAGCCCGACGCGCACCGTCTCGCCGCAAAGGAAGTGAAAGAGCGAGAGCGCGGCGGTGCACAGCCCGGCGACGAGCAACCACTCGGCGAGGGCGGTGAGCTGTTCCCCTGCCACCGGCGGCAGAGCGGGGAGCGTCAGCGCGGGGGCAATGCGGGAAAGTTGGTCGCCCAGCCACGCATAGGCGTTCTCCACGGCGGCGTGAACGGCGGCAAGATCGCGGTCGATGTTGGCGGTGACAATGCTTTCAAATCCGTAGATTCCGCCGGAAAACGCGCCGAACAGCGCGGCGAGAACGGTGGCGAGAATGACGCCTCCGGTGTGGCGGTGCAGGGCTTGGCGTGCCTTGGCACGGCAGTCACGCAGACGCGGTCTTTGCGCGTCGGCAGGATGTTTTTTCATGGGGTACTTCCTTTCTTTTGTCCTTTCGATGTCCCTTGTGTGGATGTCCGACGGCGGCTCAGAGCGTGCGCACGATGTCGCGGAAGGCGTTGCCGCGTTCCTCAAAATTCCGAAACGCATCGTAACTGGTGCAGGCGGGGGAGAGAATCACGGTGTCGCCCGGGGTTGCCGCCGCTGCAGCCGCCCGTACCGCTCCCCCGAAATCGGGACATTCCAGGAGAGCGAACAGACCCGGATGGTAGTCGGGGGAGTCGAGAATGGCTCGGCGAATCTTCGGTGCCGCCTCGCCGGTCAGAACGACCGTTTTGGCGTGGGCACACAGCGCCGCGGCGAGCGGGGCAAGGGGAACAGCTTTGTCGCGCCCTCCGCAGATGACAATGACACGCTCGTGGAAGACGGACAGCGCCGCCGCGGTTCTCGACGGGCTGGAGTCGATGGAACTGTTGATATAGTGCACACCGTGCCGCTCGCCAAGCGGCTCCAGCCGATGGGGGACCCCGGTAAAGGAGGCGGCGACGGCGCGGAAATCCTCCGGGCGTGCGTCCGGCAGAGTCAGCGCCATGGCGGTCATGTAATTTTCAATGTTGTGCACGCCGGGCAGACGGATGTCCGCGACGTCGAGTAAGCGTTCGGTGTGCGACGCATCCTCAAGCACGATGGCGTCGTCCTGCAGGTAGAGCGCCGACACATGCTCGCGCCGCTCACCCGCAATCTCGCGCAGTCCCGCGCGCTTCGACGAGAAGTAGACCGTCTGCCCGGAGAAGGTCTGCCCGAAGCTGCGGGTGATCTCATTTTCCGCGTTCACGACCAGACGCACCGTAGGGGCGTGACAGAAAGCGTTCTGCTTTGCCCGGATGTATTCCTCCATGCCGTGGTGCCAGTTCAGATGGTTGGGCGAGACGTTGGTGATTGCCGCCCGCGCGGCGCCCCGGGTCAGGGTCATGAGCTGAAAGCTGGACAGTTCGACGATGGCGTAGTCCCGGTCGGTCATCTCCCCGACGTGCGGCAGGAGCGGCTGACCGATGTTGCCGCCGACGTACACGCGGCGCGACGGGTCCTCGCGGAAGCGTTCCTTGAGGAAAAGCGAGGTCAGCGTGGTGGTCGTGGTCTTGCCGTCACTGCCCGTGATGGCGAAAATGTTCGCCGGGGTCAGCTCGAAAAACAGCTCCATTTCGGAGGAAAGCTGCGCGCCCCTCGCCACTGCGGCGCGGATGCAGGGAAGATCGGGGCGAATCCCGGGGGAGCGGAAAACGACCGACACGCCCTCGGTGGGGAGCGAGGCTTGCTCGTGGACAAAGCGCACGCCCTGCGCGATGGCGTCCTGTGCCGCCTGCCCCAGCTCTTCCGGTCCTTTTGCGTCGTAGACGATCACATTCCGGTTGTAAGGCAACAAAAAAGACAGCAGGGCGCGGTTGGAAATTCCGAAGCCGAGCAAAACAAGCGCCCCGCGCCGCGCACGGGTCAGCGTTTCCGAGGTCAGCGCGGCATCTGAGGGGGAAAAAGACGGTTGATTCATAGCAGTCCTCCGGGGAAACAAAGCTCTACTTCTCATTATATACGAAAACGCCCGCGCTTGCAAGTCATCCGCGAAAATTTTCCGCTTTTTTTCGCGGAACACCGAAAATCGGGTGGCGAATAGAGATTTTTGCATGTTCGCGACTCAAATTATGCAAATTGAGCGCTGTTCCCATGGAAAAGGCGGGAAAAATGCAAGATTGTGAACACTTTGTAACCTTTTTCGAGAACACTTGCAAAAAAATGCGAAATAGTGTATGATATAAACTGGCGGGGAAAGGGTCGATCGGTTCTTTCCGCCGCAAGCGTTGTTTTTTCGAAAAAATACATACAATGAAAAGGGGAGTTCTTATGACAAACAACAAGTATGTCAACGCGTGGATCGACGAAATGGCTGCGATGACTCAGCCGGACAAGATCGTTTGGATCGACGGCTCCGAGGAGCAGGCAGAGGCTCTGCGCGCCGAGGCGTGCGCATCGGGCGAGCTGATCAAGCTCAACCCGGAAAAGTTGCCCGGGTGCTACCTGCACCGCACCGCCGTCAACGACGTTGCCCGCGTCGAGGGACGGACGTTCATCTGCACGCGCAAGAAAGAGGACGCCGGTAACATCAACAACTGGATGGATCCGGTCGAGTGCAAGGAAAAGCTGACCAAGCTCTACCGCGGCTCGATGAAGGGCAAGACCATGTACGTCATTCCGTACTCCATGTCCATCGTCGGTTCACCCTTTGCCAAGTACGGCATTGAGCTGACGGATTCAATCTACGTCGTTTTGAACATGATTATCATGACCCGTGTCGGCATGGATGTCATGGAGGCACTGGGCGATTCCGATAACTTCATCAAGGGTCTGCATGCCAAGGCACAGCTCGATGAAGCCAACCGTTACATCGTTCACTTCCCGGAGGAGAACACCATCTGGTCGATCAACTCCGGCTACGGCGGCAACGTTCTGCTCGGCAAGAAGTGCTTCGCGCTCCGCATCGCTTCCTACCTCGGACGCAAAGAGGGCTGGATGGCTGAGCACATGCTCATCCTCGGCGTGGTCTACCCGAACGGCGAGAAGAAGTACGTCACGGCGGCGTTCCCGTCCGCGTGCGGCAAGACCAACCTTGCCATGCTCATCCCGCCCAAGGCATACGCGGATAAGGGCTATAAGGTAGAGTGCGTCGGCGACGATATCGCATGGCTGCGTGTCGGCGAGGACGGCAGACTGTGGGCGGTCAACCCCGAGAACGGCTTCTTCGGCGTGGCTCCCGGTACCAACGAAAAGTCCAACCCCAACGCGCTGCATACCTGCATGAAGGACACCATCTTTACCAACGTCTGCCTGAATACCGACACCAATACGGTTTGGTGGGAGGGACTGGATAACGACCCGCCCAAGCACGCCATCAACTGGCGCGGCGAGGTGTGGGACTACACCAAGTACGACAAGAACGACAAGGTCGGCACCGCGGGCGCGCATCCCAACAGCCGCTTCACCGCCAAGGCGATCAACTGCCCGTGCCTGTCTCCCGCCTACTACCGTCCGGAGGGCGTTCCGGTCGATGCCATCATCTTCGGTGGTCGTCGCGCCAAGACCGCTCCGCTGGTTTACCAGTCCACCTCGTGGCAGAACGGTGCGTTCGTCGGCTCGATCATGGCATCCGAGACGACCGCAGCCGCATCGGGAGCCGTCGGCGTTGTCCGTCGCGACCCCATGGCAATGCGTCCGTTTGTCGGCTATGACATGGGCGATTACTGGGCACACTGGCTCCGTATGGGTACGATGATTCCGCACCCGCCGAAGATTTTCCACGTCAACTGGTTCCGTACGGACGATCAGGGCAACTTCATTTGGCCCGGATTCGGCGACAATATGCGCGTCGTGATGTGGATTCTCGACCGTTGCGCAGGCAAGGTTGATGCCGACATCACCCCGATCGGATATATTCCGAAGGCAGAGGACATCAACATCGAGGGTCTGGACGGCATCACGATTGACACCATCCGCAACCTTCTGTCGGTGGACAAGGAAGCATGGCTGGCGGACGTTGCCAACATCAAGGAGTTCTACGCGCAGGTCGGCGACCGCGTCCCGCAGGCAATGTACGACGAGCTTGCGGCGCTGGAAGCAAGACTTTCCAAGTGAGATTTTCGCGGCAGGGCGACAGGTTCGGGGCATAACACCCGGAGCGCGCCCGCGCGGGTAGCGTCCATACTTTGAAAATCAGACACCCGGGGAATCTGCGGATTTCACGGGTGTCTGCCATTTTCCCCGGAGCGCGGGGCAAAGCTACAATGAGAGAGGAATGAAAAATGGATCGGCTCAACATACGCAGGGCGGCGGAGAGGGACATCCCCGCGCTGAATAAACTGCTGTACGAGGTACACAAAATTCACAGCGACGTTCGCCCCGACCTGTTCCGATCGGGGGCGAAGAAGTATACGGACGAGCAGCTGAGGGCAATCCTCGCGGATGACTCCACGCCGGTGTTCGTCGCGGAGCGCGAGGGCGAGGTTGTTGGCTACGCGTTCTGCGCCCTTGAGCAATTCGTAGATAATCCCGGCAGAACGGAAGTCAAGACGCTGTACATCGACGACCTCTGTGTGGACGTGGCGGCGCGCGGCGCGCACGTGGGCACCCGGCTCTATGAATTTGTGCTGGACTATGCGCGAAAGCTCGGTTGCTACAACGTCACACTCAACGTGTGGGAGGGCAACCAAAACGCGCTGCAGTTCTACCGGAAGATCGGCATGCATGTGCAAAAAAACGGCATGGAGACGATTCTGTGAGCGCCGCGTTTCTCAAATTAAATGAATCTTCCCATAAAGAAAGGGGCTGTTAAAAACCCGATGTTTTTAACAGCCCCTTTTTGGATGCAATTTTGCGTCAGAACGTCAGTTCCAGCCCGTCATAGGAGATGATAAGACCGCCGCCGTTGACGGCAGGGTCGATCATCTTGTCGTAGGCGCTGTCCTTGCCGTTGTGCGAGAAGTGGTTGGCGACAAAAACGGTCGTGTCGTCTACCGCGCCGAGCGAGAACAGGCGATCCTTGAAGCGGTGCAGGAGAACCAGGTTCATATGCCCGCCGTGCTGGTCTCCGGGGTCGTTGCCGAGAGTGCAGTCCATGGTCACAAGGTCCAGATGGATGCCGCAGTCCCCGATGTACTGCCATACGCGTTCGTCGCGGTAGAAACTGGTGTCGTGTGCGTAGAGCAGAGCCTTGTTTTCACGCAGATTGCGGATGATGTAATTGTAGGGAAGCCGCGCCCCGTGCGTCGCCGGCAGAGCCGTGACCTCGTAATCCCCCGCCACGCTGTCATGGAGAACGGTGGGCGTCAGCGGCGGAATGAGCGAGAACAGAACGCTTCCGTCCGGGTTGACCTTTCCCTCGGAGTCGGGCATGAGGGACTCTCCTACTTCCTCGCTGCCCCAGGCGAACAGCGGTCGGGAATCCTCCGCGAGGTTGGCGAACCCGCGGCGGCGATAGTAAAAGTTGGCGTACAGAAGATGGTCGTCGTGGACGTGAGTCACCAGGCAATGCTCCAGGTGGGAGATGTCAAAATGGTAGGTCTGCGTGTGCACCCACGTGTCCGGACCCATGTCAATCAGAATACGGTCGTCAATGAGCGCCTGCGAGCGTGTCCGGACATTTTTCCCTCCGTGCTCGCGGCTGTAACGGCAGGAATCACAATCACAGAACAGGGCGGGGTGACCCTCGGCGGCGGCGGTTCCCCAGAATGCAATCTTCATGGTGGGTGTCCTTTCTTATTCTTGATTGATAAACGGTAAACGGCAAACGGTAAACCGTAAAAGGTAATCGGCGATCGGTGCGACGTCAGATGTCGGCGTCCTTGACATACTCACTGCCGTGGGCGGCGATGTAAGCCTTGCGCCCGGCAAGGTCGTTGCCCAGGAGAATGTCGAAAATGCGATCGGTCGCGGCAGGGTCGGCGGGGACGACCGAAATCAGTCGACGGGAGGAGGGCTGCATGGTGGTCAGCGACATCATGTCCGCCTCGTTTTCGCCCAGACCCTTGGAGCGCTGGAGCGTGTATTTCTTGTCCCCTAGCTTTTTGAGAATTTCCGTTTTTTCAAATTCGTTGTAGGCAAAATAGGTCTTGTCCTTGGTGGAAATCTCAAACAGCGGCGTCTCGGCGATGAACACCTTGTGCTCGCGCAGAAGCGTCGGGAGCAGGCGGTAGAACAGGGTCAGAAGAAGCGTGCGGATCTGGAAGCCGTCCTCGTCGGCATCGGTGCAGATGATGATTTTCGACCAGCGGAGCGTGGAGAGGTCGAAGGGCGGCATGTCGGTCTTGACCTTTTTGGAGTCCAACTCGACGCCGCACCCGATGACGCGGAGCAGATCGGTGATGATCTCGTTGGAAAAAATCTGCGCGTAGGTGGATTTGATGCAGTTCAGCGTCTTGCCGCGCACGGGGATGACCGCCTGAAATTCGGCATTGCGCGCCAGCTTGACCGAGGTCAGAGCCGAGTCGCCCTCCACGATATACAGCTCCCGCACGGCGGGGTCACGCGAGCGGCAGTTGACAAATTTCTCCACGCGGTTGGCGATGTCCATGTTGGAGGACAGCTTCTTTTTGATGCTGATTCGCGAGCGTTCCGCCTCCTCGCGGCTGCGCTTGTTGATCAGCACCTGATTGGCGAAAATCTCCGCCTCGTTGGGATTTTCGATGAAATAAATTTCAAGCTGGCGCTTGAGATAATCGGTCATTGCCTCGCAGATGAACGAGTTGGTGATTGCCTTTTTGGTCTGGTTTTCGTAGGAGGTCATGGTGGAAAACGAGTTGATGACCAGTGCCAGGCAGTCGGAGATGTCGATGAACGAAATTTTGGATTCGTTTTTCGTATATTTGCCGTGATCCTTGATGTACCGGTCGAGTGCGTAGAGAAACGCGGTGCGTACGGCGCGGTCGGGAGAGCCGCCATGCTCCAGAAAACTGGAGTTGTGGTAATATTCCAGCATGCGGACGGTGCCCGACACGCAGAACGTGAAGTCCGCCTTGAGGTGATAGTCCTCCTTGTCGTTGCGGTCTCTGCCGCAGACCTCCGCCATGTGCCAGAGCACGGGTGCGGTCAGCGAGCTGTCCCCGACCTTTTCGGTCAGGTAATCGACGATGCCGTTTTCGTAATAGAACGTCTGCTCCTCAAAGGAGCCGTTCTCCTGCTCCAGTCTCAGCACAAAGCGGATGCCCGCGTTGACGACCGACTGGCGGCGCATGAGGTCGATGAAAAATTCGTGCGGGATGGCGATGTCCGTGAACACCTCCAGGTCCGGGCGCCAGTGCACGACCGTGCCGGTGCGCTTCTCCTTGGGGGAGAGCGGGCGGACGGTCAATTTGTCTTTGCCCTTGCCCTTGACGGCGCCCTTTTCGAAGTGAACGGAATATTCGTTGACCCCATCGTAGGAGAAAACATCCATGTATTCCGAGGAATACTGGGTCGCGCAGGCGCCGAGTCCGTTGAGTCCGAGCGAATAGCGGTAGGCGCCCGCCGCGCCGTTGTTGTCGTATTTTCCGCCGGCGTAAAGCTCACAGTAGATCAGGTCCCAGTTCCAGCGCCCCTCCTGCTCGTTGTAGCCGAGCGGCACGCCGCGTCCGTGGTCGTCCACCGTGATGGAGTGGTCAAGAAAAGCCGTGACCGTGATGATGTCGCCGTGTCCCTCACGTGCCTCGTCCACGGCGTTGGACAGAATTTCAAAAAAGGAGTGCTCACAGCCATCGAGTCCCTCCGAGCCGAAGATGACCGACGGGCGTTTGCGAACGCGGTCGGCGCCTTTGAGCGACTTGATGCTGGTGTTGTTGTATCCGGGCGCCGTTTTGGGCGTTTCCGGGACGTCGATTTTGATTTTGTTTGCCATTGCGTTCCTCTTAGAATTTTTTTCGCTCAGTAGGGGAGATGCTGCTGTTTGCACCAGATTTTCATGACCAGTCGGTGGGGAAGCAGCTTCACCAGGCGCATCTGACGGCGTGCGGCGGCTCCGCAGACCGAAACATCCCGCCCGCGCTTCATATCCTTCAGTGCGCGCGTGACCACTTCGTCCGCCTCATAGTAGTGGCTGTAATAGGAGATGGTATCGTCCGTCCGCGCGCGGTCGAAAAATTCGGTCTTGACCCAGAACGGGCAGACCGCCATGACACGGATGCCGCGCCCGCGCCATTCGACGTTCAGCGAGCGGGAGAACGACAGCACGAAAGCCTTGGTCGCGGCGTACACATTGATGTACGGTACGGGCTGGAACGAGGACATCGAACCCATCTGATAGACGCGGCTACCCTCGTGCAGGTAGGGCAGGGAGAGGTAGGTCATCGACATGAGCGCCTTGACGTTGAGATCGACCATGTTGGTCTGCTCCTCCAGGGTCAGGTCGGCGAACGCCTTGAATTTTCCGAAGCCGCCCGCGTTGACCAGCACGGCGATGTCGGGCTTGTGCTCCTCCAGCAGGGCGCGGTAGGTGTCAAAGGAGGCAGGATCGGTCAGATCCAGCGCGATGGGGCGCACCTTGGCGCGCACCTCGCTTTGAAGCTCCTCCAGGCGCTCGCGGCGGCGGGCGATCAGCCAAAGCTCATCAAAAACCTCGTCGCGGTCGAGCTGACGGACAAATTCGCGCCCCATCCCGGAGGACGCACCGGTAATTACGGCAATTTTCATGGATTCGCACCCGCCTTTGCGCCGGCAAAGGCGTCCTTTCTTTCAATTATTGTTGTTTGTTTTCTTCGTTGCCCGATGCCCCCATGCGGCTCTGCGCGATGCGCTTTTTGCGATGCCGGACGACCGGTCCGTGGATGAGAGCGCTCAGCGCCACCCACAACGCGTCCGCCGCGAGCACGGGAAGCCACAGAAGCAGCATGAAAAGGTAGACCAGCCCGGGCAGCATGGATTCGTCGGTGAAAAAGGGAAGCAGGGTATCGCCCCCGAAAACGAGAACCAGATAGACCACCGCCGAGGCGACCAGCGCACCGATGAGATAGCCGAGCGCGGGAAACAGGCACTTGAGCGGTGCGTCGGAGCCCACGCGGTTGTGCAGGTCAATGCCCGCCAGCACGACGAGCTGAACCGCCGCGAGCAGGAAAAAGCACAGCATGGCGGCGATGTCGCTCCCGGAGAGGGAGAACACAGCGGCGTAGGAGAACCACGGCAAAAGGCAGAGGGCTGAGCCGAGGAGCAGGGAAAGAAAGAACGGCGGGGTCGGTTTGGCTTTGCCATTCGGGTCATGGTCGGTCATGGGCGGCTCCTTTCTGCGCATGTCGTACGAAAAATCGGTGAGAGGCGGAGGAGGTGGCGGGACGTGGGAGCGGAGAAACAGGCGAACGGGCGAACGGGAGACTCAGGCGTTCCCGTTTCCGTTTTCCGTCGGCTCGTCGGGGAGGACGAAAAAGCGCGGCAGTCCGTCCTCAAAGACGGGGAGCGTTTCCCCCGCGATGAGCGGCGCGATGGCGCGACAGCATTCATCCGTGACGTGGTTACCGTCGCGATTGATAAATGGGGCGGGCACATGGCGGACGAGGTTGGCAATGTCCGCGACCGCGCAGTAGGAAATTTCACTTTGGTACGGGGCGTCCGAGACGCGCTCGATGGTCATCATGACGCCGCTGACGCCGCCCGCCGCCGCTGTGACCGCGGCACTGCCGACGCGCAGAGACTCTTCAATATCGGTTGCTGACAGAATATGTGCGCCGCACCGTTGCGGTGTGTTCAACTCGATGGAGCGGACTTTGCAGCCCAGCTCGGCGCGGACGGCGTGCTCCAGCACCTTGCCCGCACCGGACAGCGCGGCGTGACCGAACGCGTCCACGTTCTGCGCGCTCGCGCCCACCGGCGTGCCGTCGGCGAGGTGGATTCCTTCCGAGACGGCGATGACGACGTTCGGATGGCGCGCCAGCGCTTGGCGCACGTCGTCAAAAAAGGCGCTCATGGAGAAATCTACCTCGGGGAGGTAGACATAATCCGGAACCAGCCCTCCGCTCACTCGTCCGAGCGCAGCGGCGGCGGTGAGCCACCCGGCGTTCCGCCCCATGATCTCCACGATGGTGACGGCGGGGATGGTGTACACCGCGCAGTCCAGGAGAATTTCCTGCATGGTCGTGGCGACCAGCTTTGCCGCGGAACCGAAGCCCGGCGTGTGGTCGGTGCCCTCCAGGTCGTTGTCGATGGTCTTGGGGATGCCGATGACCGTCAGCGGAAAGCCGACGCGATGGGCATAGGCGGAGAGCTTGGCGACGGTGTCCATGGAATCGTTGCCGCCGATGTAGAAGAAGAAGCCGATGTCATATTGCTCCAGAACGGCGAGCAGTGCCCGGAAGACCGGCTCGCCTGCGGGATCGTCGGGATCGGGGAGCTTGCGTCGGCACGAGCCGAGCGCCGCGGCGGGGGTGTGCGCCAGCAGGCGGAGCTTGTCCTCGTCGGGTGCGCCGTTCCCGTCTGTGAAAATGGCGCAAAGGTCGGTCAGGCGACCGCTCTGCAATCCCTCGATGCCGTTGCGCATGCCGTACAGACGGTCGATGCCTCCGGTGGCGAGCACGCCGCGCACGACGCCCGCGAGCGTTGCATTGAAGGCGGCGGTGGGACCGCCGGACTGACCGACGATGGCATTGCGGCGGGGGCGACGCGTATTTTGTTCCATAGATGCTTCCTCGTATTTCATAAGATCGGATGATTTTTGAGAGCTCTTTTCAGTATAGCACGTCCCGCGGAGTTTGTCAAGCAAACGGCAAGCGGCAAACGGCAAACGGCAAACGGCAAGCGGCAAACCGCGGGCGGCGAACGGTAAACGGCGGGTAGTAAACAGGAGACGGTTAACAGAGAGGGAAGCGCGATCGCCTACTCGGGGCGGGTCAGACGGGAGCGGAGCTTGTGGCGGATGCGGTACAGGGCGTTGTGCACCGAGCGGGTGTCCTGCCCCAGCGCATCGGCAATCTCCGCGGCAGTCTGACCCGCGACAAAGCGTTGCCAGATGCTGTTCTCGTAGGGCGAGAGCGTTGCCTCCACCACCCGGTACAGCGTGCGGAAATCCTCCTCCTCCCGCAGGCGGCGGGTCGGGTCGTCGTCGCTCCCGGGGACGTCCGCCAGCGCCGCGTCATCCAACGGCTCGGCACGAAAGCTGTGCCGACGGGCGGTGAGAAGCGCGTTGTCCATGCAGATTTTGGCGTACAGCCCGAAACTGACCTGCGTCTGCGCGGTGTCGTAGCTCATCAGGGCGCGGTAGAACGCCAGGTACGCCTCCTGCCGCAGGTCCTGCTCGTCCTCCCGCGTCAGCGCGGGGTCGGTGGAGCGCAGGCGGGCAAGTTGTCCCTCGATGAGCGGGGAATATTGTGCCAGAAGCGTGGCGAAGGCTTTCTGATCCCCCGCGCGCGCGGCTTCCAGCAGTGCCGGAAGCTCGGACGGAGGGGGGGGGACAGCGCTGTTTTCCAGGCGCATGGCATACGCCTCCTTTCACTTGTAATTACCGACCCGCGGTGCGGATCAGCTGAAAAGATAATTGATGTTTCCGGACAAAAGCGTCCACATGCCCTTGTAAATGGATTCGGGGCGGGCGCGGAAGTTCTCCTGCATCTGCTCGGCGCGCGCCACGGAATCGACATTGACGGTCGTGGAGAACAAAAGCCGCTCGCCCTCCCGGATGTGACAGCGGAATTCCACCGTTCCGTCGGGGCGCTTTGAGATCTCGCACTGGGTATGGATGTCGCGTTGCTTGAAATCCAGATAGCGGAGCGCGCATTGCAGGCTCTGGTCCAGAATTACGGGGAGCAGGTCGGAGTGAAGCTCGTCCGCGACCATGCGCCCCTTGGCGGAGACGACGTATTTTTTGTCCTGCTCGCCGGCGTCGGGCGCCTCGCCCGGCTGGGGCACCGCCTCGATCAGATCGCTGTTTGCCAGCTCGTGGAAGCATTCGGCAAAATCCAGGTACATCACGTAGTCGGTCTGCATGACCAGGTCGTTGAGCGTGGCGAAATCCAGCGGGATTCCGATGTTCCGCATGAGATACAGAAGAAAAATTTTGACGTTGCGTTTGCCGCCCAGAGCACTTGGCAAGGTAATCGCCCTCCTTTGGTTAGTACTGTGCCTATTTTACCACATTTTTTTCGTTTTTTCAAGAAAATTGTTTGCATTGGACGGGAAAATGTGGTACAATAAGCGCAGAATGAAAAATGCGGGCGTCCTCGCCCGGCGCATGGCGCCCCGCGTTGTTCCATCGGAAAAATGACGAAAAAGAAAACGGTCGCTCTCCGACCGTGTGAGGTACAGTATGTTGAAAGTAGCTTTGCTTGGTTTCGGTGTCGTCGGCAGCGGTGTGGCGCAGGTCATTACCGAAAATCAGGATCGCATCCGCCACGCGACGGGCGACGGAATCGAAATCCGGTATATTCTCGATCTGCGGGACTTTCCCGACAGCCCGTTTGCCGACCGCATCGTGCATGATTTTTCGGTCATCGTGAACGACCCGCAGGTGGACGTCGTGGTCGAAATGATGGGCGGGGCGCACCCGGCGTCCGACTACACGCGCGCGGCGCTGGAGGCGGGCAAGCACGTCGTTACCTCCAATAAGGAGGTCGTGGCGACCTTTGGAACCGAACTGCTCGCGCTGGCGGCACAGCACGGCGTCCGCTACCTGTTTGAGGCGAGCGTGGGCGGTGGGATTCCCGTCCTCCGCCCGCTTGCCTGCGATATGGCTGCCAACCGTGTTCGCTCGATCGACGGCATCCTCAACGGAACGACCAATTATATCCTGACCCGTATGCGCACGGGCGGCGTGTCGTTTGCGACGGCGCTGTCCGAGGCGCAGGAGAAGGGGTACGCCGAGCGCGACCCCTCGGCGGACGTGGACGGCATCGACGCCGTGCGTAAGATCGCCATTCTGACCGCGGTGTCCACCGGCATCCGCCCGACACCGACGGACATTCCCGCCATGGGCATCCGCGCCGTCACCTCCCACGACGTCGAAGCCGCCGCCGCCGTGCGGGGCGCCGTCAAGCTGATCGGGCACATGTCGTGCGGGGCGGACGGAAAACCGACCGCGTGGGTCGCCCCCTGCTTTGTCCCGCTGTCCAACCCGCTCGCGGTCATCGACGACGTGTTCAACGGGATTCTCGTGGATACCGATATGCTGGGGCAGACCTTGTTCTACGGGCGCGGCGCGGGCAAACTGCCGACGGCGGGTGCGGTTGTCTCCGATCTGATCGACATTGCCGCTCATCCCTACGACGCGACCACCGCACCTCATTGGACGGACGGTGCGCTCGCCCCGGATGAGACCCCGTACCGCTATGCCCTGATCTTTGAGGGCGCGGATACGCTTCCCGCACATGACGACTTGCAGACGATAATGACTGCCGCGTGGGGGGGCGCTTGCCTGAGCGCGCCTTTGTCCGGGGCGGCACTGGAAAAATTGCTCGCGGCGCTTGCCGTACCCCCCACGGCGTGCTACCGTTGCCTTGGGCTGTGAGCGGTTTTTGCCCCAAAATGTGACCGATTCCGACGATGCGGCATACGCTGTCAGCAGAGAGTTGAGAGAGAACGGGCGGGGCAGTCTGCGTCTGTCGTGCGTCGGAGAGCCCGGCGCACCGGCCGACCGCTTTGCGCCCGACCCCGACAAAAGCTCAGCGCCCGGCGTTTGCCATCATTCATTATGTGAGGTCTGCGTTTATGAAGAAAATTATTGTCCGCGGCGGCAAGCCCCTCCACGGGAACGTGGAGATCGGCGGGATGAAAAACGCCGCATTGCCGATTCTGTTTTCCACCATCCTGACGGGGGATGTCTGCGTGATCGAAAATATTCCTCCCGTCGGCGACATCGAGGTGACACTTCAGATTCTGGAAACCATGGGCGCGCGCGTGATGCGTCTGTCCCCGACGGTCGTGGAGATCGACACGCGCGAGGTGCGGCAGGGAAGCTCGCCTAACGCGCTTGTGCGCCGCCTGCGCGGTTCTACATACCTCCTCGGCGCGGAGCTGGCGCGGTACGGCAACACCCGGGTTGGGCTTTCGGGCGGGTGCAATTTCGGTGCGCGACCGATCGACCAGCATATCAAGGGCTTTGCCGCGCTCGGCGCGACGGTCGAGGAGGTCGGCGGCTTCGTCTCGGCGCAGGCACCGGGCGGACTGCACGGAGCACAGGTGGTGCTGGATAATGTTTCCGTCGGCGCGACCGTCAATATTCTCCTGGCGGCATGCCTTGCCGACGGGGTGACGACCATCGAAAACGCCGCTCATGAGCCGCATATCGTTGATCTCGCCAACTTTCTGAACACCTGCGGTGCCAACATTATCGGCGCGGGAACCTCAGTCATCAAGGTGCGCGGCGTCCGTGAACTCCACGGGTGTCGCTACACGCTGATTCCGGATATGATCGAGGCGGGAACCTATATGGTCGCGGCGGCGATGGCGGGTGGCGAGGTGACGCTCTGCCACGTCATTCCGCGACACATGGAGGCTGTCACCGCCAAGCTGCGCGAGATGGGCATCGGCGTGGAGGTGGGCGGCGACGCCATCACCGTCACACGGACGGGACCGTTCCGCAGTGCGAGCGTCCGCACACAGCCGTATCCCGGGTTCCCGACGGATATGCAACCACAGCTGACAGCACTTCTGACACTGGCGAGCGGCGACCCCGGGAGCGTGACCGAAACGGTGTTTGCCCAACGCTTCGGCTACGTGGAGGAGCTTCGGCGCATGGGCGCCGCGATCAACGTGGACAATACCAACGCTACGGCGACCGTCCTCGGCGTAACGTCCCTGCACGGAGCGCAGGTCACGTCGCTGGATTTGCGGGCGGGCGCGGCGTTGGTCCTCGCAGGATTGGCGGCGATCGGGGAGACCGAAATCTGCGAGGCGGAAACCATCGAGCGCGGGTATGTGGACATCGTCGGCAAGCTGACGTCGCTGGGCGCGGACATCCGGATGATCGCGGACGGGAATTGAGTGACGAATATCAAAGAGTTGTTGCGCGTTGCGTGACAGTTCTTTCAATTTTGACGATTGAGGTCGCCGAGACCCTTGTCGTCGGGGCTGTGAAAACTCGATGTTTTTCAAAGCCCCTTCAAAAATGCCGGTCGGGATTCCGGCGTTTTTGCGCGATCTTGGTCGCTTTTGCCTCCGCATCTTTAGCTTTTTGTTTTTTTCGGTGGCAAAATGGCGGCGTTCAGCCGCCAAGACCAATGTCGTCGGGGCGGTAAAAAACTCAGAAGAGTTTTTTACCGCCCCTTTTTTGCGCAATTTTGCCCAAATGTCATCTTTTGCGCCGTTTTGGGGCGGCTACCGGGAAATGACACTTGAAAAAACGCCGAAAATGTGTATAATAAATATGTTACTTTGTAAATTTGTGAATCCGAGGGGGAGTCCGGCTGTGAAAAAGAGCTTTGACATCGTGCGCCAGGCGAAAATTCTCAATGTTGCGGTGGCACTGGTCATGTGCGGCATGGGAATCCTGCTGTTTTTCCCGCTCTTTACTGTCTCGGTCGAGAAAATTATGATCGGAATCCTCTGCCTGATCGTCGGCGGAGCCAAGCTGGTTGGCTTCTTCTCCAACGACATGTATCGCCTCGCATTTCAGTATGATCTGGCGACGGGGCTGTTCGCCCTGATTCTCGGAACGCTGTTCCTCGCGTCCCCGGAGGAGTTTGACCGGGCACTGCCGACCACCGTCGGGGCGTTCGCCATCCTGGAGAGCGTCACGAAGTTCCAGATCGGGCTGGACGCCCGTCGGTTCGGGATGGCGCTGTGGCGGTCGATGCTCGCTTCCTCCGTGGTGCTGTGCGCGGCGGGGATTCTGACGGTCATTTCCTTTTATTCCAAGGAGCTTCACGAGGCGGTGATGTTGCCGCTGGCGCTGGTCGCAATCGGCGCGGAGAACGCCTGGTTCACTGCGTATACGGTGCGCGTCCGGTCGCGGAGAAAAAAGAAAATGCGCGAGTGGCTGGAGGACGGCGACCTTGAGAGTGAGCACTGAGACACGCGGGAGGAGTTCGACGGTATGAATTTTTGGAAATGTGTCGCTTATCTGGCGATGATCGGCGTGCTTTCCCACTTTGTGGGGGAGGGGATGCCGCGCGGGTGGTTCCACCCGGAGCGCCGCCCGTGGAAGCCGATGCGCTTTGAGCACGACGGGCGGATTTACGACCGCCTGAACATCCGGGAGTGGAAGGATAAACTGCCGGACATGAGCCGCATCCTGCCGGATATGGTGCCCAAACGGATTGTCGGGCTTGCCGACGCGGAGCAGCTGCACGTGCTCTCCCGTGAGACCTGCGTGGCGGAGCTGACGCACGTTCTTCTGATGGCGGCGGGATTTATCTGCGTCCGCATCTGGCCCGGCTGGGGCGGCGTGCTGGTCTCGGTCGCGTTTGCACTCGGAAACCTTCCGTATATTCTGATTCAGCGCTACAACCGCCCCCGCTTTGTGCGGCTGGCGCTGTGGCTTGACAAGCGGGGCGCCCCGGCGCATGTGCAACAAAATAAAAACGAGGTGCTGTATGAAAACTCTGATACTGACATGTAACACCGGCGAGGGACATAATTCCGCGGCGGCGGCAGTGCGCGATGTATTTGAAAAAAACAACGAAATCTGCGATCGCGCGGATACTTTGGCGTTTCTTTCCCGTTTTGCGTCGTACTGGATCTGCAAGTGGCATGTGACCATCTACCGCCACTGCCCGCGGGTGTTCAGTTCGGGCTACCGCGCGGCGGAGAATCATCCCCGCGCCTTCCAGTCCAAGTCCAAGATCTATAAGCTGTTAACCATGGGCACCGAAAAGCTGTACCGCAACCTGGTTGCCGGTGGCTACGACACGGTCATCTGCCCGCATGTTTTCTCCGCTGTGCTGGTCACGGCTCTGCGCGAAAAACACCCCGAGCTTGCCCTGCGCGCGTATTTTATCGCGACGGACTATACGTGCAGTCCCATCGTGCGGGAGTGCAACATGGACGGCTTCATTATCCCCGATGCGTCGCTGACCGAGGAATTTGTCATGCGCGGTGTGCCGGAGGATAAGCTGCTCTGCATGGGACTTCCCGTGCGGCAGGCGTTTCTGACACGTACCGACCGCACCGAAGCAAGAGCGGCGTGCGGACTGCCCGAGCAGGGCAGGCACATTTTGATGATGTGCGGCTCGATGGGATGCGGACCGATGGAGGAGATGACCGCCCGCCTTTCCGTGAAAATGACGGACGATACCGTTTTGTCGGTGGTCTGCGGAACCAACGAGCGCCTGAGAAACAAGCTGACGCGTCAGTTCGCGGAGCGGGAGAACATCCGGATTCTGGGATACGTCAACAATGTCCCGACGCTCATGGACAGCGCGGATCTTTATCTGACCAAGCCCGGCGGTCTGAGCGTGACCGAGGGCGCGGCAAAACGTCTCCCCATGGTATTTGTGGATGCCGTGGCGGGGTGCGAGGCGTACAACCTGCGCTGGTTCACCGAACGCGGTATGGCACGCACGGCAGATACGCCGGAGGAATTGGCGGACCTTTGCGTCTCGCTTCTGGCGGATGAAGCTCAGCTTGCGGATATGCGCGAGCGCCTGGCGCAGAATTTCCGGACCGACGCGGCGCAGGCAATCTACGATATGTTGGTCCGCACGGAGGAGAAAGGGGAGGAACAGCCGGCATGAAACAGCAGAATCTGAAATCGGGGGACGCGCAGAACCCGCTGTGGAAAAACTTTGCGGCTTACCGCGAGTTCCGCTGGAGCAAGCTGAATACGCCGCAGTTTTCGCACCTTTGGTATCTGCTCTACTGGCCGCTTTACGGGACGTTTTTCTACCTTGTGGAGCAGATCTGGACCGACCGGGACTGGCTCTATATGTGGTGCCCGGTCGATGACGTGATCCCCTTTTGCGAGTGGTTCGTTTTCCCGTATATGTTCTGGTTTGTCTTTCTTTGCGGGATGCTCTTCTTCACGCTCCTTTTTGAGCCGCGGTCGTTCCGCCGTATGATGGTGTTCATTGCCATTACATACAGCGTGACCATGATCGTCTATCTCATCTGCCCCACGGCGCAGAACCTGCGCCCCGATTTGTCGACGCTGGGCAGAGATAACGTGCTTGTGCGCTTTATGGAGGATTTTTACGCATTCGATACCAATACCAATGTCTGCCCGTCCATTCACGTCATCGGCTCGGTGGCGGTGCTTTTCACGGGCATGAACAGCGAGTTTTTCCGTAAGAGAACGGGATGGCAGGTGTTCTTTTGGATAACGACGATTCTCATCAGCATTTCCACGGTGTTCCTCAAGCAGCACTCCATTCTGGATGTGCTGTGGGCGATTCCGCTGTGCGCGGCGGCGTATCCGTTTGCCTTCTGCCCGGAGGCGGTTGTGAAAAAATTCCTGCGCATCCGGATGAAGATGCGCGCAAGACGAAACAAAAAACGCCTGCTTCCCGCGGATTCCGGGGAGTGGGACGAGAAAAAATAACTCAAATTGAAATCATATGAGAGCGGGGC
>CAKSNQ010000009.1 GCA_934476315.1 uncultured Eubacteriales bacterium | reverse complement strand
CGAAAATAAAAATAAATGCGATCGGCACGCCCGAAACAGGGCGGAAATACCTTTCGCATTTATTGTATTATTTTTTAAACTTGGGAAAAATGAGAAAAAAGGCTTGACATTCCCCGACACCTGTGCTATAATAGCAAAGTCGCACGAGTCGTGCGTCGTTCAGACAAGCCTTCGGAAGCATAGCTCAGTTGGGAGAGCACCTGCCTTACAAGCAGGGGGTCATAGGTTCGAGCCCTATTGTTTCCACCACTGTGTGTTTCGTCCCTTTCGGGCGGGCGCGCGCCGATGTGCCCTGCATCGGATTTGGCCTGGTAGCTCAGTTGGTTAGAGCGCTAGCCTGTCACGCTAGAGGTCGTGGGTTCGAGCCCCATCCGGGTCGCCATCTTTTTTTCGAAATCGGCACTGATATTGCGGTCGATGCCGATGCTGTTCGTTTGCCTCTGTAGCTCAGTTGGTAGAGCAGGGGACTGAAAATCCCCGTGTCGTTGGTTCGATTCCGACCGGAGGCACCATTCCTATCACCGAACCGGATTCCGGTTCCTGCGGATTTAGCTCATTTGGTAGAGCGCGACCTTGCCAAGGTCGAGGTGGCGGGTTCGAGCCCCGTAATCCGCTCCATTTTTCCCGGGCGCACATGCGCCCGGGTTTTTTGCTGTCAGCGGTTGTCTGCTTTGCGGATGCGCAACTCTGTGTGTTATCGGCGGAAAATCAGGGTAAAATGAAAGAAGAAACCTTGAATTTCCGTGGTTGACAAAGCGACCGAAATGTGATATTCTGTTACCACGGGTGGCAAGCATAAGCCACATTTTTGTGAGGGAGAGACGGCGATCAATGAAACAAAGAAAACTTCCGACGTGGCTTTTGTGGATTCTCATCGGGTTGACCGTATTGTTTATTTTTTCGCGGTCGCTGGAGCACCCCGCCTCGTCGCAGAAGGAGAGCGAGGCGGTCAAGGAGGTCGTGGAGCCGATCCTCGCGCCGATCGTAGGCGAGGAAAACGTCAGCGACCGACTGGTGCGGAAGCTGGCGCACTTTACCGAGTTTTCGTGGCTTGGTGCGGAACTGTCGGCGCTTTTGTGGGCATATCGCTCAAGGCGTCCGCAAGCCTTCCTGAACGCCGCGATCGCCGCCGTGATGACCGCACTTTGTGATGAGACCATTCAGATTTTTACCGAACGCGGACCGCAGGTGCAGGATGTGTGGCTGGACATCGCAGGCGCGGCGTTCGGATTTGCGGTCGTGATCGGTGTCCGCGGCATTGCGTGCCTGATCGCGCGGCGCTGCGCCGGGCATCGGGCGGGTTGAATTTGCCCGGTCTTTTCCAGGCAATGTTTTTGAAAAAAGGGCTGTTAAAAAACTTGCCACGACATCCGATCTTGGTCGTTTTTGCCGCGGTAGTTCTTGCTTTTGACCTTTTGGCGGCAAAACGGCAGCGTGTTCAGCTACCGAAACCAACGTCGTTGGGGGTGTTAAAAAATTCATTTTGAATTTTTTAACACCCCCGGTTTATTCCGGTGGCACGCTCATTTTGCGTCGTGCCTGTCAATTTTTTTGACGATATTTTCAAAGGTCAGACCGTAGCGGTCGGCGATGTCGTGCGCGTAGCTCTTGCCGTCCGGCTTGGCGCGCGTAATGCGGAAGGAGCGCTTGCCCTCGCCTTCGATGCCCGCGACCAGCGTGTCGATGGGGACGCCCCCCCGCGCACGGGTCTTTTCGGCGATGCTGTCAAGCTCGGCGGCAAGCTCGTGCAGGTGCGTGGAAAACAGGCAACGGCAACCGACCAGCGACAGCCCCGCCAGCACCTCGGCGGCGATGTAGGACGCCTCATACGAGCCGGTCGAGGAAAGCGATTCGTCCAGTAGAACCAGGGAATGAGAGGTCACGTGGTCGAAGATTTCGCCCAGCCGCGCACATTCCTCGCCCAGCCGCCCCTTGTCGATGGTGTCCTCGGCGCCCGACGGGAAGTGGGTGTAGATGGCGTCGGCGGGGCTGATCGTTGCGCTCTCTGCGGGGACGAACATGCCAAGCTGTGTCATGGCGACCGCGATGCCGACGGCGCAGGTGATGACCGATTTTCCGCCGCGGTTGGGTCCGGTCAGGACGTAGATCATGGCGTTTTCATCGAACACAATGTCGTTCGGGACGATCTCGTCCTTGATGCGCAGTGCGACCTCGGGGTTGTATAGCCCCTGCGCGCTGAGTGCACGCTCGTCCATCGGGCGGAGTGTCGGACGGCAGAGGGGATAGCCGCGAAGGGTCAGCGCGCGCAGAACGTCGGTGCCCTTGGTCAGAAATTCAAATTCGGGCAGCAGATTGAGCAGAAAATCGGTGTTTTCCAGCACGTAGGACTGAACGATGTGCTTCCACGAACGGAGCGAGGAGCGGTAGACGTCGTTGATGGCGGAATTGAACGCCAGCGAGAGCGCTGTTTTTTGATTTTCCGACTGCTTTTTCCCGAACGGCACCAGGTTCGCGATGCAGGTGTAGGCGTCGTTTTTGAAGTTCAGGCGCAGGATCTTTTCGAGCACGTCACCGGAGCGGAAGGACTCGGGGTTGACCGAAAGTACGCCCGCCTCCACGGGGCGAAGCTGAGCGTCGAGGTTGACGCCGATGGTCACACTCTTGATCTCGCGCACGCGCGCAGTCAGCTCGTTGAGCTTGGTGTTCAGCTCGCGGTAGTAGTCGCTCTCGGCAAGCTCGGCAATGCGATCGGCAAGGTTGGAAAACGCCTCGCCCCGGAGCGTCGGGCGCGCGGCGGAGAGTCCCTCGTGCAGAATTTCAATGCAGGAGATGTAGAGCTCGATCTCGGTCAGGCTGGAGAGGTAATCGCCGGTGTTGCCGCTGTCTGCCTCCAGGCGGCGCAGCTCCATGATGTCGGAGAGCACCGGGATGAGCTTGCGGAACATCTGCCCGAGAGATTCGTTTTTCAGCATATCAGAAAACGTGTCCTGCCGATACGCGATCACGCGGGGGTCCGTTGTGAAAAATTCGGAAAGCTCGCTGTTTTTCAGGTCAAATATCTGGGTGAATCCAAGCTCGTCAAGCGAGAACATGGAGATATCCGGCGTGTTTTTTTCGGCGAGATGATCGGTCTGCGTCTCCCGATCGGGGTAGAGAAGACTGAAATTTTCAAAATCCATAAAGGAAACCTATCCTTCATATTTATTACGTTCAGTATAGCAGTTTCCGACGGCTTTGTCAAGGCTCGACCGCGTGCCCGGCGCTTTTTCGAAAATTTTGAAAATAAATTTATATAAATCTCTTGACAAATTAAAAACATGTGGTATAATAATATACGTGAAGGGGGGCGAGATTCATGCGAGCGAGAAAAAATATGTATTCACTGATGCTCTCAGAGGATGTGGTTGCCATGATCGATCGGCTGGCTTATCAGAAAAAGTCGAACCGGTCGAATATGATTAATCAGATTCTGGCAGAATACGTGTCGTACCGCACGCCCGAGATGCGTCTGCGCGAGATTTTCGGGCAGATGGAACGCGCGCTGTGCACCGAGGACGGTTTCCAGCGCATGGACGCGTCGTCCGACTCCGTGTTCAGCCTGCGGAGCGCCCTGACCTACAAGTACAACCCGTCGGTCAGGTACACCGTCGAGCTTTACAAGTCGGATGAGCTTCCCGAGCTGGGACGCCTGCGCGTTTCGCTCCGGACGCAGAACGCGGCGCTGATTCTGTACCTTCAGCAGTTCTACCGTTTGTGGATGACGCTGGAGGGAGAGAGCGACGGTCAGTCCGCCCCGCACAGCATCGACGGCGACCGACTGACGCGTACCCTGCGGTTGCAGGCAGATCGCGAACTGCACGGCGAGGTCGCGGTGGGCGAGCTGATTGCCCGTTACGTTGACGTGTTCGACCGCGCACTCAAGCTCTACTTTGAGCATCTGGACGAGCCGGAGACCGCAAAAGAAGGAATCGGTTGGCTGATCGAACAATACCGGGAGCAAAACCCCGTGCGCGTTTAGCGGCGCGGGTGAGCCAGTCAAAGGAAAAAATCTTTCCGGTGAAAGGAGAATGAATGTATGAATCTTCAGAAATATACACAAAAAAGCATGGAAGCGGTGCAGGCGGCGCAAAGCCTGACCATCCGCCATTCCAATCAGCAAATGGAGCAGGTACATCTGCTGGCGGCACTGCTGGAGCAGGAAGGACTGGTCAGCGAGCTGTTCCGTAAAATGGGCGTTGACCCTGCCGCAGTTCTGCGGGATTGCGAAACGGCGATCGACAAGCTGCCCCGCGTCAGCGGCGGCGGAATGCAGGCAGATAAAATCTACGTTTCCCGCGAGGTCGAGGAGGCGCTCAACGACGCCGAGGCACAGGCGGACAAGATGAAGGATGAATATGTGTCGGTGGAGCACATCCTGCTCGGACTGCTGCAGAAGGCGGGCTCGGCGTGCGAGGGCATCTTTTCGGCACACGGCATCCGCCGCGACGCGGTTCTCGGTGCGCTCAAGGAGGTGCGGGGCAATCAGACGGTGACGTCGGACAACCCGGAGGACACCTACGACGTGCTGAAAAAGTACGGTCAGGATCTGACCGCGCTGGCGCGTGCACAAAAGCTCGACCCGGTGATCGGGCGTGACGACGAAATCCGCAATGTTATCCGGATTCTGTCCCGTAAAACCAAAAACAATCCCTGTCTGATCGGTGAACCCGGCGTCGGTAAAACGGCAATTGCCGAGGGGCTGGCTCTGCGAATCGTTCACGGCGACGTCCCGGAGCAGTTGCGCGACCGCACGCTGTTTTCGCTGGATATGGGCGCACTGATCGCCGGTGCGAAGTTTCGCGGTGAGTTCGAGGAGCGGCTGAAAGCGGTGCTCGGCGAGGTCAAGAACAGCGAGGGCAAGATCATTTTGTTCATTGATGAGCTTCACACCATTGTCGGTGCGGGCAAGAGCGACGGCGCGATGGACGCCGGCAACCTGCTCAAGCCGATGCTGGCGCGCGGCGAGCTGCACTGCATCGGCGCAACGACCCTCAACGAATACCGCAAGTATATCGAAAAGGACGCCGCGCTGGAGCGTCGGTTCCAGCCGGTCATGGTGGATGAGCCGAGCGTGGAGGACACCATTTCCATCCTTCGGGGGCTGAAGGAGCGCTACGAGGTATTCCACGGCGTCAAGATTCATGACCAGGCGCTGATCGCGGCGGCAACGCTGTCAGATCGGTACATCACCGACCGTTTCCTGCCCGATAAGGCAATCGACCTGGTGGATGAAGCGTGCGCGCTGATTAAGACCGAGATGGACTCCATGCCGACCGAGATGGATGAAATCTCCCACAAGATCATTCAGCTTCAGATCGAGGAGGCGGCACTCAAGAAAGAGACGGATAAGCTGTCGGCGGAGCACCTGAACGAGATTCAGAGTGAGCTGGCGAACCTGCGGGATACCTTCAACGGTATGAAGGCAAAGTGGGACAACGAAAAGGCGTCGATCGAAAAGGTACAGAAGCTGCGCGGCGAGATCGAGCAGGTAAACGCCGAGATCGATCGCGCGCAGAATTCGTATGATCTGAACCGTGCGGCGGAGCTGAAATACGGCAAGTTGCCGGCTCTGCAAAAGGAGCTTTCCGAATTGGAGGCGACCGCGGGCAAGTCGGAGAACACCCTGCTTCGCGACGAGGTCACGGAGGAGGAGATCACCAAAATCGTCTCCAGATGGACGGGAATCCCGGTCACGAAACTGCTTCAGAGCGAGCGGGATAAACTGCTTCACCTGGAGGACATCCTGCACGAGCGCGTGATCGGTCAGGACGAGGCGGTCAGCCGCGTCAGCGATGCCATCCTGCGTAGCCGCGCGGGGATTCAGGACCCGCACCGCCCGCTGGGTTCGTTCCTCTTTTTGGGACCGACCGGTGTCGGTAAGACCGAGCTTGCCAAGGCGCTGGCGGCGGCGCTGTTTGACGACGAGCGCAACATGATCCGTATCGACATGAGCGAGTATATGGAGAAATACAGCGTTTCCCGTCTGATCGGAGCGCCCCCCGGATACGTCGGCTATGAGGAGGGCGGTCAGCTCACCGAGGCGGTGCGCCGTAAGCCCTATTCGGTCGTTCTGTTCGATGAGGTGGAAAAGGCGCATCCCGATGTGTTCAACGTCCTGCTTCAGGTGCTGGACGACGGGCGCATTACGGACAGCCAGGGCAGAACGGTGGACTTCAAGAACACCATTATCATTCTGACCTCCAACCTGGGGTCGGACCTGATCCTCGAGGGAATCGACGCGCACGGCGAGATCAGCCAGAGCGCGCGGGAGGGCGTCAACGCGCTTCTCAAGCGTTCGTTCCGCCCCGAGTTCCTCAACCGTCTGGACGAGATCGTGTTCTACCGTCCGCTCACGCGCGACAATGTGTCGCACATCCTCGATCTCCAGATTCACGCGCTGGACGGGCGCATGGCGGACAGACAGCTTCATGTCCGGGTGAGCGACGCGGCGAAGGATTTCATCATTTCGCAGGCGTACGATCCGGTTTACGGCGCACGTCCGCTCAAGCGGTATCTGCAATCCAAGGTCGAGACGCTGATTGCGCGTAAGCTGATCGCCGAGGATGTTGCCCCCGGGACGACTATTCTGATCGACCTGGTGGACGGCGCGCTCACGGCGCAGACACAGCCGGCGTAAGATTGCGAATAAAGGGGCTGTAAAAAAACTCAAAATGAGTTTTTTTACAGCCCCGACGACGTTGGTCTCGGCGGCTGGATGCCGCCGTTTTGCCGCCAAAAAGATCGAAAAGCCAAGAACACGGAGGCAAAAACGACCAAGTTCGCGCAAAAATGCCGGAATCCCGACCGGCATTTTTGCGGGGCTGTTAAAAAACTTGATGTTTTCTAACAGCCCCTTTTCGGTTTGTTTTCCGTCCCGCCGGACCCTTGGGCGCGCTTTTGCGTCGCCCTTATTTTTGATCGCTATTCTGCGTTTTTCCCTCGTCGGATGCGTTCATCTTGGCTTGCCGTGCGATTCTGCGGCGCAGGGAGCGACGGGAGAGCAGAATTGCCCCCGCTGTGATGAGCCCGATCACCAGCCAAAGCGGCAGGGCGTAGACCAGCCCGACGCTGATCGCCTGGAAAGCCGTGGCGAAGTTCTTCCAACCGGTCACGAACGCCCGGCTCAGGCGCTCGCCGAATGACGGCATCTGATCGGATACCTGCGTGTATTCCACGACCTCGTTCAGCGTGATGTTGACGGTGGAGTAGGCGACCTTGCTGTCGTAGTAGCGCAGCTTGGTGCGGTATGCCTCGATCTCCTCAATCACGTCGTACAGCCGTCCCTTAATCTCCAGCACGTACGCGACATCTTCCGACTTTTCCAGCATGGCCTCATATGCCGCCCGCTCGCTCTCCAGGACGGCAATGCGGGACTCGATGTCGTAGTACTGCGTGGTGACGTTCGTAGCGGTTTCCGACCGATCGACGACGTTGAGAATGGCGTTCTTTCCGACCTGATTGAGAAATTCGTCCAGCTTTTCCGCGGGGATCCGGACGGTCATCGCGGCGTGGCGGGTGTAGTAGCCGTCGCTCCCGTAGCTGCGCCCGCTGGCGCGCAGGGACTCCTCAAAGCCGCCGAGCGCGGCAACGCTGTCGCGGAGCGCGGACAGGGCATCGTCGTACTTTTTGGTTTGCAGGGTCAGAGAAACATCTTTGATGATCTTTTCGGCACGCTCTGCGGGTGTTTCCGACTTTCCGGTTTCCGAGAAAAAGTCCTCGCTGTCTGACTTCTCCGGGGGAGTTGCCGGGTTTTCGTAGTCGTAATTGTCTCCGGACGGGGTGCCCTTGCTACAGGCACACAAAAGACAGATGGAGCAGAGCAGGAGCACGGCGAGGATGGCACTGAGTAGGGATCGTTTCATTGATAAAGTCCTCCGTTTGAAAAATTCGTCCTGTGCGGCAGAAAGGAGTTCTGTTGCACAGGACGTTTTTTTTCGGAAAAAGTTCCGCGAAGTGGAAATTTTTTTGAGAGATTGACTTATCCCGGCAGCTTGTCCAGCGCCGCGCAGACGCCGGCGAGGTTCTCGCGGTATTTTTCCAGCTTGGCGCGCTCGGCTTCTACCACGGCGGCGGGCGCCTTGGAAACGAAGCCCTCATTGGACAATTTCGCGCTGACGCGGGCGATCTCGCCCTCCAGCTTTGTCTTTTCCGCGCTCAACCGCGCCTTTTCCTTCTCCGCGTCGATGATGTCGGACAGCGGAAGCAGGATGGTGGCGGCGTCGGTCACGACCTGCACCATCTGTTCGGCGTCGAGCTTGCCCTCAAAGCTCTCGGCAACCTCCACCTCGCTTGCCGACGCCAGGCGGCGGAAGAACACCGCGACCCCGGCGGGGAAGGAGTCCGGATATTTCGTAGCGATATAGACCTTGGACAGGCGCGAGGGGACAACGTTCATTTCACTGCGGCGGTTGCGGATGGCGCGGATAGCGTCCAGCACCCGCTCCATTCTCACCTCGTCCTCGGGGAAGGTCAGCGTCGCGTCATACACGGGATAGCGCGAAATCATAATGCTCTCGGCGTCGCCGTCGCAGTGCGGCAGGGACTGATAAATTTCCTCCGTGATGAACGGCATGAACGGGTGGAGCATCTTCAGCACGCCGATGAGAATATAGCAGAGCATGTTCTGCGCGACGCGGTTGCCGACGCTCTCCTTGTCATTCAGGCGCGCCTTGCAAAGCTCGATGTACCAGTCGCACAGGATGTCCCATGTGAAGTCGTAGAGCGTGCTCAGCGCCACGCCGATTTCGTAATTTGCCAGCGCGTCGTTGACCGTTCTGGCTGTCTCCTCGTAGCGCGTCAGGATCCACTTGTCCTCGGTCGCCATATCCTCGACCGCGGGCAGACGCGCCTCGGTGATGGTCAGGTTCATGCGGACAAAGCGGGAGGCGTTCCACAGCTTGTTGGCAAAGTTGCGTGCCGCCTCGATTTTCTCATCCGAGAAGCGCATGTCGTTTCCGGGGCTGTTGCCCGTCGCCAGCGCAAAGCGGAGCGCGTCGGCGCCGTAATGGGAGATAATCTCCAGCGGGTCGATGCCGTTGCCGAGCGACTTGGACATTTTGCGTCCCTGTGCGTCGCGGACAAGTCCGTGGATGAAAACGGTAGAGAACGGCTCGCGTCCCATGTGCTCCATGCCGGAGAACACCATGCGGGCGACCCAGAAAAAGATGATGTCATATCCCGTGACGAGCACCGAGGTGGGGTAATATTTTTCAAGCTCGGGCGTTTTGTCGGGCCAGCCCAGCGTGGAGAAGGGCCACAGCGCCGAGGAGAACCAGGTGTCCAGAACGTCGCTTTCCTGATGGACGCGTCCTCCGCACTTGGGGCAGACGGTGATGTCCTTCTTGGAAACGGTCATCTCGCCGCAGGCGTCACAGTAGAACGCAGGGATGCGATGTCCCCACCAGAGCTGACGGGAAATGCACCAGTCGTGGACGTTCTCCATCCAGTTGGTGTAGATCTTGGTGAAGCGCTCCGGCTCGAATCTGACCTTACCCTCGTAAACCACGTCGAGCGCGGGTTTGGCGAGCGGCTCCATTTTGACGAACCACTGGTTGGAAATGATCGGCTCCACCGTGGTGTGGCAACGGTAGCAGGTGCCCACGTTGTGCGCGTGTGGTTCGACACGGAGCAGGTAGCCCTGCGCCTCCAGGTCGGCGACCAGTGCGCGGCGACATTCGTAACGGTCCATGCCCTCGTATTTTCCGGCGTAGTGGTTCATGGTCGCGTCGTCGTTCATGACCTTAATCTGCTCCAGCCCGTGGCGTTGACCGACCATGAAGTCGTTGGGGTCGTGCGCCGGGGTGATCTTGACGCACCCCGAGCCGAAGCCGATTTCCACATAGTCGTCGGCGATGACGGGAATCTCTCTGCCCACCAGCGGCAAAATGAGCGTCTTGCCGATCAGGTGCCTGGTCGTTTCATCCTGCGGGTTGACCGCTACGGCGGTGTCACCGAACATGGTCTCGGGGCGGGTCGTCGCAATCTCGACGTACGCGCCGTCCTCCCCCTTGATGGGGTACTTGATGTGCCAGAAGTGTCCTTCCTGCTCGGTGTACTCGACCTCCGCGTCGGAGAGTGCGGTGATGCAGTGCGGGCACCAGTTGATAATGCGGTTGCCGCGGTAAATCAGCCCCTTATTATAAAGGTTGACAAACACCTCGCGCACCGCCCGGGAACAGCCCTCGTCCATGGTGAAGCGCTCGCGCGTCCAGTCGCAGGAGGAGCCGAGCTTCTTGAGCTGGCTGATGATGCGGTTGCCGTATTTGGCTTTCCAGTCCCAGACGCGCTCGAGGAACTTTTCGCGCCCGAGGTCGTAGCGGGTCAGCCCCTCGTTGACGCGGAGCTGCTCCTCGACCTTGATCTGCGTGGCGATGCCGGCGTGGTCCGTACCGGGCACCCAAAGAACATTGTAGCCCTGCATGCGCTTGTGGCGCACCAGGATATCCTGAAGCGTTTCGTCCAGGGCATGCCCCATGTGGAGCTGTCCGGTGACGTTGGGCGGGGGAATGACGATGGAAAACGCCGGAGCGGGATTTGACGGGTCGGCGGTGAAATACCCCTTGTCGCACCAATTCTGATAGATCCTGTCCTCAAAATCGGCAGGGTTGTAGGTTTTCGGCAATTCGTGATTTTCTGCCATGTTCTGACCTCCTGTATGCGGTTTTGTCCGATCGTCAAAGCGTGAGAAAAAAAGAAGCCCATCCTCCTGACAGGATCAGGACGATGGACGCGGTACCACCTGATTTCGCGCCCGGGGGCGCGCACTCTGCCGGGCAGACCGCGCATGACGCGGCACCCGCGCTCCGTTAACGGGGAGCAACCGATCCGCACGGTGCCGGGGCACACGGCGGGACAGCTCCGGGGCGACCTTCGGTTCCTGCCGGCACGGACTCACACCAACCGTCCGCTCTCTGCGACCGCGCGCGCAACCTACTCTTCCTCTTCAACGCCTTTGACGATGTTATCGGGTATATTGTAAGCCACATGGCACACTTTGTCAAGAGGGTAGCGAAATATTTTTGCTGCACGACGGAAAATTCGGCATGTTCCTTGAAAAATAAACGAAAATGTGGTATACTGAAAAGGAAAATAAAAAAATCAAAAAAAATTTTGCGTTTTTTGCAACCAAACGAAAAAAAATCTGTGTATATGAGTGTAGGGGTGCAAAACACGCGGGGGAGCGGGGTGACGAAATGGATGACGCGGGGATTGTGACACTGTACTGGTCCCGGGATGAGGCGGCGATCACGGAAACGGCGAAAAAATACGAGCCGTACTGCATGAAGATCGCGATGAATATTCTCGGGGATAGATCGGACAGCGAGGAATGTGTCAACGATACCTTGCTCGGCGCGTGGAAGTCGATCCCACCACATCGACCGACACATCTTGCGGCGTATCTCGGAAAGATTACGCGAAATCTCGCGATCAATCGTTACAAGGCGCGTTATGCGGACAAACGGGCGGCGGGAGAGTTTGCGGTTTCCCTGGACGAACTGGATGAGTGCATTCCGGGAGGAGATCACATGGAAAAGCAAAACGCAGAAGAGGTCGGTGCGTGCATCAGCGAATTTCTGCGCGGTCAGAAGCCGCTGGAACGGAGAGCATTTGTCTGCCGCTACTTTTACAGCGAATCCATCGCCCAGATCGCCGAGCGGTTCGGCGTGAGCGAGGGGCAGATCAAATCCATGCTGTTCCGGACGCGCGGAAAGCTGAAACTGTTTTTGGAGCAGGAGGGAATCAATATATAAGAGAGGAGGATGCGCAGATGAAAAATGAGACATTCGCGAGAGCCATGACGGAAATCGACGATGCTTTGATCGAAGAAGCCCATACGCCATTGCCGCGTGCCACGCGACGGAGGACAGTCCTGTCCCGCTACCTCGCTGCCGCCGCCTGCTTTCTCTTTGTGCTCACGGCGGTACTGATCTTCCGCGGAACGGGCACTCCCATCCACATTGCCGGCAAGAATATTGACAAAAACGGCATCACATTGTCGGCGCGGGAAGTTCTGGCGGTGACTTCTCCCGTGGCAAGACATACCGACCTCCCCGAACAAGAGATCAAGGTCCCGGTTCGGGTCAGCACTGCGAGTCTGACCGAGATCACGGTGACAGACGGTACTCTGACGCGGGAGGATAACGGAGAGGTCTTCCGGGCAGGCGAGATCTGCCGCATTGACGGAGAGACCGACTTTCTCTGGAATGTCGCGACGGTAGAGGACGCTTCCTATCTTATGACGGTGCGCGACACCGAGGATAAGAGCGAATACTCTCTGCAGGTGGACTACCGGGCAGAGGAGTGCTCGTTCTTCATCAGAATTGTGAAGTGAGGGGCAGAGCGCCCGGCTTTACAGTCTCTGTACTACACAAAAGCTCTGAAGCAAAATCATAAACCGAAACAAAGGAGAATTTAAACATGAAAAAGTTTATTACAATGGCACTGGCAATGATGATGGCACTTCTGATGGTTGCGGCTTCGTTCACCGCATGCAAAAAGAATGAAAACAATGACAAACCCGGAGAAATATCCAGCGCTCTGAGTCTGTTGGAAAAAGTGTGGGGAGCCTATGGTGACGAGGAAAAATTTTCTGTCATCGGGGGAGATTCCTCCGCGCCCGGTGAGATGAAAGAAGATGCTCCCGGAAAATTCCCGCTGAATGCGGATGCGTTGAAGCGCGTCTTTGTCATTCCTGAGGCATATGTAACAAAGATTGAGGACGCGGCATCGATTTCTCACATGATGAATGCCAATACCTTCACAGCCGGTGCCTTCCGGGTGGCGAGCGGTACCGACATGAAAAGTTTTGCCTCGGAATTGAAAGTGGCACTCCAGAACAACCAGTGGATGTGTGGCTTTCCGGACAAGCTTGCGATTCTGTCAGTGGAGGACTATATCGTTTGCGCCTATGGTGCGGAAGACCTGATTGATGTTTTTAGCGCAAAAGTCCGGACCTGCTACCAAGATGCGAAACTGTTGGAAGAGGGGGCAGCATCCTGACGCGTATAAACCGGGATTTTTACCGAAAACTATGGATGCGGCGGTCTCCGCCGCATCCACAATATGACCGAATGAGGTAAGATCGTATGCTTTTTTCGAGTATTCCTTTTTTGTATTACTTCTTGCCCTGCGTGCTTCTTTTGTATCTGATTGCACCGCGGTGCCTCAAAAACGCGGTGCTGCTCGTGTCCAGCCTTGTATTTTACGCGTGGGGAGAACCGCGCTATGTGATTCTGATGGCCATATCCATCGCGCTCGGGTACGTCCTCGGCTTGCTGATTGAACGATTCCGGGAGCGTCCGCGCCTGAAAAAGGCGATGATGGCATTGTCTGTCGTCACCAGTGTGGGACTTCTGGGCTATTTCAAATATGCCGATTTCTTTATCGGAAACTTCAACGCCGTCACGGGAATGTCCGTGCCGCTTTTGAAGATCGCGTTGCCGATCGGCATCAGCTTTTACACGTTCCAGATTCTGAGCTATACCATCGACGTCTACCGCGGCGAGGTGGCGGCGCAGAAAAACCCGATCCATCTGGCGACCTATGTGGCGCTGTTCCCCCAGCTCATTGCCGGACCGATCGTCCGTTATTCGGACATCGCCGCACAGCTGGTCTCGCGCAAACACACGATCGACGGCATGGCGCAGGGAGGTCGCCGTTTTTTATTGGGGCTTTCCAAAAAAATTCTCATCGCCAACGTCCTCGGGGAGTTGTGCGATATTTTCAAAGCATCCGAGGATAAAACCGTCCTGTTCTTCTGGCTTTATGCGATTGCCTATACTCTGCATATCTACTTCGACTTCTCGGGGTACAGCGATATGGCGATCGGTCTGGGCAAGATCTTCGGTTTTGATTTCTTGGAAAACTTCAATTATCCGTATATTTCAAAGAGTATTACCGAGTTCTGGCGGCGCTGGCACATGTCGCTCGGCTCGTGGTTCCGCGACTATGTGTATATTCCGCTGGGGGGCAACCGCGTCGGCAAGGCGCGCTGGCTCTTTAACCTCGCCGTTGTCTGGATGCTGACCGGCTTCTGGCACGGCGCGGCGTGGAACTTCGTGATCTGGGGCGTGTACTTTGCCGTGTTCCTCATTCTGGAGAAGCTGTGGCTCGGCAAGCTGCTCGGCAAGACCCGCGTGCTCAGCCATGTGTATGTCCTTTTGCTCGTCGTGGTCAGTATGGTCATCTTTGACGCGAGCAGCATGGGGCAGGCGGCTTCCTATATCGGGGCGATGTTCGGCGCAGGCGGCTACGCGTTCGCGTCCGATACGTTCCTCTACTATCTGCGCAGCTACGGCGTTGTCCTGCTGGTGGGTCTGATCGGCGCGACGCCGCTTCCCAAGCGCGCGGTGCAGTGGATTGAGAGCCGTCGTGTCGGCGGCGCGGTCATGACGTGGGTCGAGCCGATCGGCATGGCACTGCTTCTGCTCGTCTGCACGGCGTACCTGGTCAACGGTTCGTTCAATCCCTTCCTTTACTTCCGTTTCTGAGGTGATAAGTTATGTTGAAAAAATACAGAAGCCTGATCACACTTTGCGTGATGATCGTCGTCCTGTTCGGGCTGACGCTGACGTGCTGGCTCAAGCCGACGACGGCGTTTTCCGATACGGAGCGGCGTGAACTGGCGAAGAGACCGGAGCTGTCCTGGAGCGCGCTTCTCGACGGAACGTATATGACGAAATTTGAAAAATGGACACAGGATCAGTTCCCACTCCGCGACCGCTTCCGCACGCTCAACGCGCTGTCCAGCACCTACGTGTTCCGGCAGAAAGATAACAACGACCTGTACCTGAGCGGCGGGTATCTTGCCAAGCTCGATTTCCCGCTTGATGAAAAATCCATCGAATATGCAACCTCCCGCTTCCGCTATGTGTACGAACAGTACCTGCGGGACTGCGGCGCGAACGTCTATCTTTCCGTGATTCCGGACAAAGGCTATTTCCTTGCCGAGGCGAATGGCTACCCGCATATGGACTATGAAAAGCTGTTCTCGTCCATGCGCGGACAGATGGATTTTGCCAAGTATATCGACATCACCGGCACGCTGAGCATCGGGGACTATTACAAGACCGATACCCACTGGCGCCAGGAGAATCTCGGGGAGACCGCGGCTGCACTTGCCTCGGGCATGGGCATCACGCTGAAGGACACCTATACGAAGAACCGCCTGGAGCATCCGTTCCACGGTGTGTACTACGGACAGGCGGCGCTTCCACTTCCCGCAGAGACGATCTGGTACCTGACGAGCAAGACCATCGACGGTTGCACCGTCATCAACGGGGAAAACAACACCGAGATGGGCATGTATGACATGGAAAAAGCGGTGGGCAAGGACCCGTATCAGATGTTCCTGTCCGGCTCGCTTTCGCTCATTACGATCGAAAACCCGTCTGCGACCACCGACCGTGAGTTGATCATCTTCCGCGATTCCTTCGGAAGCAGCATCGCGCCGCTCCTCGCAGAGGGCTATGCCAAGATCACGCTGGTGGACATCCGCTACCTCTCTCCGGCACTGCTCGGACGCTTTGTCGATTTCAACGACAAGTGCGACGTGCTGTTCCTTTACAGCACGCTGGTGCTCAACAGCAGCTCGACCATCCAGTAATCAAACAATCCGTGAAAAACCTCTTGACAAGCGGGGAAACCTGTGGTAAAATGAAGCATCATAGAAAACGGCGATGAGAAAAAGGAGTAGCAGAACCTCTCCCCCAAAGAGACGGAACGGTCGGTGCGAGTTCCGGCGGATGTTCTGTGAAGCAGTTTTTGAGCCTTGATCCGAGTGGCGTCCGCGCCATGAGGCTTCAACGGAATCCCTCCGTTAGCGGGGAAACGGTATTTTTGCCGGTCGAGAGCGGTCACGTCTGACCGAATTCAGGTGGTAACACGGAAATGATTTTCGCCCTGAACACAGTGTTTTGCTGTGTTTGGGGCGTTTTTTATGCAAAGGAGGAAAAAACATGAACATTCAGCTTTTGAAATTGCTCTCTGAGAACGCGCGGTACACCGACGCAGAGCTTGCCGCCATGACGGGGCTTTCCGAGGAGGAGGTGCGCGCGCAGATCCGCCGGATGGAGGAGGCGGGGTATATCCGCGGGTACAAGGCAGTCGTGGACTGGGAGCGATTTGACAGCGCCAAGGTCTCGGCGCTAATCGAGTTGCGCGTCACACCCAAGGCGGGACTCGGCTTTGAGGAGGTCGCGCAGAAGGTCATGAAATACCCCGAGGTGGAAACGGTGTACCTGATGTCGGGCGGGTACGACCTGTCTGTCGTCGTCAAGGGAAGAACATTCCAGGAGGTGGCGCTGTTCGTTGCCAAAGAGCTTTCCACCATTGATTCAGTGCTCTCCACATCGACGCACTTCGTCCTGCGTCGCTATAAGGAGTTGGACGTGGAGCTGTTCGGAACGGAGGGGGACGATCGGGGGACGTTTTCGCTGTGAGTACGGTAGATTATCAGCAGATTCTCAGCCCGCGCGTGCAGGCGATCAAGCCGTCGGGCATCCGCAAATTCTTTGATATTGCCAATGAAATGGAGGACGTGATCTCGCTCGGCGTCGGCGAACCCGACTTCGCGACCCCGTGGAAGATTCGCCGCGCCGGCATTGTCTCGCTGGAAAACAGCCATACGCGCTACACCTCCAACCGTGGTTTGGAACAGCTTCGCGAGGAGATTGCCGCGTACGTCCGACGCAAATATGGCCTGTCGTACGAGCCGAAAACGGAAGTTCTTGTGACGGTCGGCGGGAGCGAGGCGATCGACGCCGCCATCCGCGCCGTCGTTGTCCCGGGCGATGAGGTCATCATCCCTCAGCCGAGCTACGTTTGCTACGAGCCGATGGTGACGCTCGCGGGTGGCGTTCCCGTCATCATCGAGACCCGCGCCGAGGATGCGTTCAAGCTCACGCCAAAGCAGCTCCTCGCCCACCTGACGCCCCGCACCAAGGCGCTCATTTTGCCGTACCCCTGCAATCCCACGGGCGCGGTCATGGAGCGCGGGGATCTGGAAGCCATCGCCGCCATTTTGCGCAAGAGAAACATTCTGGTCATCTCGGACGAGATCTATGCCGAGCTGACCTACGGCGGGAACCGCCATGTTTCCATCGCCGCCATCGACGGCATGGCGGAGCGGACGGTGGTGGTCAACGGCTTTTCCAAGGCGTTCTCCATGACCGGTTGGCGCCTCGGTTACGCCTGCGGTCCGGAGCCCGTCCTGCAACAGATCACGAAGATTCACCAGTATGCCATCATGTGCGCACCCACGACCTCGCAGTATGCTGCCGTGGAAGCGCTCCGCTCCTGTGACCGCGAGGTCGCGGATATGGTCGCCGAATACGACAAGCGCCGCCGCCTGATGGTCAGCGGTTTCAACCGCATCGGACTGGAGTGTCGCGAGCCGCGGGGCGCGTTCTATGCGTTCCCGTGCATCCGCTCGAGCGGAATGACCTCGGACGAATTTTGCGAAAAACTGCTGTACGCCAAGCGTGTCGCGCTCGTTCCCGGGACCGCCTTCGGGCAGGGGGGCGAGGGATTTGTCCGCGCGTCGTACTGCTATTCGACCGAGCATATCCGCGAGGCGCTCCGCCGCGTTGAAGAATTTCTCTCTGAGACTTGCGGTCAGTCGGCGCCGCAGACGTAAGCCAACAGTGCGATTGTACTGACCGTAAAGGGACTACGCTCATGTGCCGCACGTCCCGGAACGCCTGCGGCGAAACGCAAATAAAAAAGCAGAATCTCTCCGCCCGGCATCGGGTCGAAGGGGTTCTGCTTTGTTTTTACGGGAAACTCAGAAAAGCGGACTGGGGTACACGCCATCGGCGATCAGCTTTCCGATGGCGGCGACGACCGTGGGTTTGTCCTCCTGGTAGGTCACGCCGAACCAGTGATCGTCGGTCGGCAGAACGGTGACGGTCGCCGCGCCCGTGCGCAATTGCTCGTCAATGACCGCGGGGAGCAGATATTCGGACTTGATGTCCCCGGCGGGCAGGCTGTCCAGAAATGCAGGGAAGTCCCGCGCGATGGTGTCGAGCAGGGCGGGGGTCAGCCCCCACATATTCATCGAAACGAAGGACTTGGGATTGAGCGCCTTGAAGCCATCCCCTCCGGGAATGGCGGCGCCGTCCGGCGTTTTGACAATGTTGGAGGTCTCGCAGATGCTGACCAGCCGATTGTCCGCGTCCACGCGGCACACGCCGCGGGTCACGCCGCCGTTGTCGCTCAGCGTGTGGTCGAGAATATATCCTGCCATGCAGAAATCGGTGCTGGCGTTGTCATGGCAGTGCTCGACAAGATAATCGTGAACCAGTCGGAAGCCGTGTTTGCCGTAGTAATCGTCGGCGTTGATGACAAGGAAAGGATTATTGACTACGCCGCGGCAGGCGAGCAGAGCCTGCGCCGTGCCCCAGGGCTTGGTGCGACCGGCGGGCAGGGTGTAGCCTGCGGGCAGATCGTCGATGGACTGGAAGACATAGCGGCAGGGGCAGACCTTTTCCATTTCGTTGCCGATAATCTCCTTGAAATCCTGCTCGATGTCCCGGCGGATGATAAAGACGACATCGTTAAAGCCCGCCTGAAGCGCGTCGTAGATGGAGTAATGCATGATAATTTCGCCATTCGGTCCCATGTGTTCGAGCTGTTTGATGCCTTTTCCGAAGCGCGAACCGATTCCCGCGGCGAGAATGACAAGTGTAGTATTCATCGAAATGCCTCCGATTAATTTTCATTGGATTCCACATCATTCTATCACGCGCGGGGCGATTTGTCAAGTGCCGCGGCGCACGGAAACGGCGACATTGCCGCAGGAGGGGCGGACGCCGCCCCTCCCGCGTGGTAAAAGCCCGCTTTACGGGTGGCGGAAGACGGACTCACTTGCCACCTCAAAGGTAATGCTGTCGTCGCTCACCGTATATTTTACTTCGCAGCGATAGCCCGTGAGGGGATTGTCATAGGAATCCTCGCCCTCGTCAAACAGGCACAGGCTCAGGAAAAATTCGCCCTCGGCTTTGTCGAAAAAGCCGCGCTCCAAATGCAGAACCGTCTCTTTTTTGTAGGTGTACTTCCCGTCGGAAACGGTAAACGAATAGTCGTCATCCCCGAGGTTTTCCACGGCCTGCAAAATCGTCGGATTTTCATGGTCGCTATCATACATCATAAAGACGGCTTTCCGGTTCCCGGCGTCATTGATCCCGTAGCTGACCTTCCAGTCAATGCTGTCGGGCGAAAACGCGGAATCGAGATTGGAGACCGAAAAGGAGCAATATCTTTTTTCGCTGACGGGCGGTTGCGGCGGATTCTCGGGCTTTTTGCCATTGCCGCCGCACGCAAAGCAGGAAAGCGAAACGAGCAACAGAACGGCAAGGAGCAGAAGCGACAGAATCCGATTTTTCATCCGGACATTCGTAAACATTTTTTGCGCCTCCATGACTTTTTCTCGGCAATATTATACTCCGGAAGTCACGCGGTGTCAATCGGGGACTTGTCGATTTCCGGTTCGGAGACAAAACAAAAACGAACGCCCTGCGGCGTTCGTTTTTGCTGGCGGAGAAGGGGAGATTTGAACTCCCGCTCCGGTTACCCGGACTACACCCTTAGCAGGGGCGCCTCTTCGGCCTCTTGAGTACTTCTCCGTACGTGTGAGCGACCGATATTCCGACTCACAGGCGCTATTATATCACGCGAGTGGATTTTTGTCAAGGGCTTTTTTCCTTTTTGAAAGTTTTTTTCCTGTAATTTGCAAAAATCATCTTTTCTTTTTCTCATTTCTGTGTTATAATCAATAGAAGAGAGGAAAAATTTGCAATTTTTCGCAAGAAACCATAAAAGCTTCACCAAACCGACATATTCCGGTGCTATCATGACATTATGGACACCTGCCATCACCCGGCGGACAGGCGGGCATCGGAGTTGTCGCACGGCCGACGGTGGAGTGGCAGGGGATGACCGAAAAAGTAAGGAGGACACAAATGCTGGATACGAAAATTTTGGTTGTGGACGATGATCCCAACATTGCCGATCTTCTGAAAATCTATTTGGGCAAGGAGGGCTGTGAGGTCAAAATCGCCTCTGACGGCGTGGAGGGCGTCAACTTTTTCAAAATGTACTCGCCCGACCTGGTTCTGCTCGACATCATGCTGCCCAAAAAGGACGGATGGCAGGTCTGCCGCGAGATTCGCGAGATGTCGAACAAGCCCATCATCATGATTACCGCCAAAGGGGAGGTCTTCGACAAGGTGCTGGGGCTGGAGCTGGGTGCGGATGATTTCGTGGTCAAGCCGTTCGACATGAAAGAACTGTCGGCACGCATCAAGGCGGTTCTTCGCCGTTCGCAGGGACAAAAGGATTCCGGCGACAGCAAGGAGACCATCAAGTTTGACAATATCGAGATCAGCAAGGAGAAATATGAGCTGAAAATCCGCGGCAAGGCGGTAGATATCCCGCCCAAGGAGCTGGATCTTCTGTATTTTCTGGCGTCCAACTGCAACCGCGTGTTCAGCCGCGATCAGCTTCTGGACAAGGTGTGGGGCTTCGACTACCTGGGCGACTCCCGCACGGTTGACGTCCACGTCAAGCGCCTGCGCGAAAAGCTGGAGGGCGTTTCCGACAAATGGACGCTCAAGACGGTCTGGGGCGTCGGATATAAGTTTGAAATTCTGAGCTGACCCCCGTGCTGATCCACAGGGTGGACTTTTAAGATCGGAGCCTTGCACGATGTTCAAAAGTGTATTCGGAAAATATCTCACCGCGTTTATCGCGATCATTGTCGTTTGCTTTTCCATGATGTATTTCATCATGGCGGGTGTTCTGACCAATTATGCAGAGGATGCCAAGGAAGAGAGCGTGGAAAATGTAGCTCAGACGGTTGCCGCCTACTGGCGGATAAAGCTGTCGGAGAGGAGCTATGACGTGGATGAGTCCAAAACGCGAAAGGAGATCGCTGCCGTCGCGCGCCTTGTCCTTGTAGGGACGGACAATCTTGCCACGATGATTTCGGACGAAGAGGGCGTCATCGTTGCGATGGAGCAGAGCGGAAACGATAAAAGAATCTCTTCGGAGCCGACTCTGCCGGAACAGGTGATGGTCATGTTGCGCCGCGGTGAGTCGGTCACAAACCTGGAGGACTTTTCCGACACCTTCGGCGAGAGTCGCCTCGTTTATGCCGTGCCCGTGTGCACCGAGGACGCCGTTTTTCACGGAGCGGTCATTGTGTGCTCGCTTTCTACGCGCTGGACGGGACTGATGAACGTCGTGACCAAAACCATGCTGATGTCCGGACTCTGGGTCATGCTGGCAACGCTCATTGCGGTGTATTTTATTTCCGAACGTGTCAGTGCACCGCTGAAGGACATGTGCTATGCGGTAAAGGATTACGCGTCGGGAAATTTTGACCGCCGCGTCACGGTGCGCGGAAACGACGAGATCGCCGAGCTTGCCATGGCGTTCAATCAGATGGCGCAGTCGCTGGATAACCTCGAAAAGACGCGCAGTACCTTTATGGCTAACGTTTCGCACGACCTGCGCACGCCGATGACGACCATCTCCGGCTTTATCGACGCTATCCGCGACGGCGTGATTCCTCCGGAAAAGCAGGACTACTACCTCGGCATCGTTTCCGATGAGGTCCACAGACTCTCCCGGCTGGTCTCGTCCTTGTTGGACCTGACAAGAATTCAGGCGGGACAGAAAAAATTTGTCAAGGAGCCGTTCGACATCTGCGAGATGGGGCGTCAGATTCTCATTTCGTTTGAACAGCAGATTGATAAAAAACAACTGCAGGTTGAATTTATCTGCGATGAAGACAGCATGATGGCGGAGGCGGACTACGACGCAGTTTATCAGATTTTCTACAATATCTGCGATAACGCCGTGAAATTTTCCGTTGATGGCGGTATCCTGCGCGTCAGTATCCGTCATTCTGCGGAGAAAAATAATAAAATTCAGGTTTCGGTATATAATCAAGGTAAGGGAATTGCCGCGGAGGACCTTCCGTTCGTATTTGAACGCTTTTTCAAGGCGGATAAAAGCCGCGGGTTGGACCGCATGGGCGCGGGGCTGGGGCTGTATATTGCCAAAACGATCATCAGCGCACACGGCGAGGATATTTGGGTGACGAGCGAGGAGGGGAAGGATTGCCAGTTCAATTTTACCCTGCCCGCCGGTACGACGCTCCCGCCTCACAGCCGTGAGAACCGTACCCATACAACAGAAAGGAATGGAACGATTAAATGAGTTGGAATCAGACCGATTACCCGTCGGAATCTGACAACACGGAGAATGACCCTGAAACACGCACGCGGGGGGCGACCCCCGGGGAGAACGGCTCCGGGTCCGATCGGGGCGAGGCGGACACCGGGGCTGACCAGGATTTCGCTCCGGCGGACGGCGCCGGCACCGATGCAAATGTCGATTCCGTCCAAGCGGACGGCGCCAACACCGATGCTGACGTCAATGCCGATACCGCCCCGGCGGATGAAGCTCCGCCTGCCCCGGCAGACTCGACCGCGTTGTCTGCTCCTTCCGCCCCGTCAACTTTGTCCTCGGCGGATGCCGCTCCGGACGTGCAGAACGAACGGGGGGCGACGGGCAAACGAAAAGGGGGCGTCCTGACGTACGCGATCGTCATGACCGCGTGCTTCGTTCTGAGCCTCGCCGTGCTCGTCGCGGCGCTGGTCTGGGACGACGGGCACGCATCCTCCGGAAACGGGACAAGCAATTCCGGCGGAGCCGACCGCGTGGTTTATGTGCGAGAGCTGGACAACGACAGCGGTGTTCTGACAGTCCAGGAGATCGCCGCGCGCGGCACGCGCAGTGTGGTCGCCATTTCCGCACGCTCACAGGTGGGCGGAACGTACACCACCACGGGCGTTGGAGCCGGGATTATCATGACCGCGGACGGCTATATTGCGACAAACTATCATGTAATTTCCGGAGCGGACAGCATTCTGGTGCAGGACTGCGACGGCAACAGCTATGACGGCGAGGTGATTGGGTATAGCGAGATCGACGATCTTGCCGTTGTGAAAATTCAGGCGGACGGACTGAGCGCCGCGACATTCGGAAGCTCGGCTGACGTGCTGGTCGGCGACAGTGTGGTCGTCATCGGTCATCCCGCCGGGCTGGAGTTCGGCTGGTCAACCACGCAGGGCATCATTTCCGCCATCAACCGCGAGGTCAAAATCAAGGACGAGAGCGGAACGCTGACCAAAAAAATGACGCTTCTGCAAACAAGCGCGAACGTCAACAGCGGAAACTCCGGCGGTCCGATGTTCAATGAGCGCGGCGAGGTTATCGGAGTCATCACACTCAAGCTCGCGGACAAATACGAGGGTATGGGCTTCGCCATCCCGTCCGACGGCGCGATGGAAATCCTCCAGGCGATCATCAAGGACGGAAACGCCTCCGGCGTGGATTCCTCGGTGTCCTCGGGACGCCCGGTTCTCGGCATTACCGGGGTGGCAGTTCAGGCGGATAACTATTACGTCATGGGCGAGGATCGGATTTCCTACCCTATGACGGAGGAGCAGGCGGCGGCGACCGAGGGGAGCTTTTACGTCGCGTATACAGGGGTTCTTGTCACGGAGGTGCAGGAGGACCGGGACGCGTTCGGCAAGCTCGCCGAGGGAGACATCATCGTCGCACTGAACGGCGTCGAGGTCTCGGGCATGTACACCCTGCGGGAGTTGCTCTACGATTGCAACGTCGGGGACACCGTGACGGTCAAGGTCATGCGGGATGGCACCGAGAAATCCGTGCAAGTAAAGCTCGGCGGGGTAAAATAAGGTAAAGCCTCACCATAGGAATCATTTACGGCGGGCGCATCCGCGCGGGCACCCGCGTGACGCGCATCGCCCGAAAACAAAGCGGCTGTCTGACAGACAGGGGGACAGCCTGTTTTCCATTTCATAAGAAAGGTTGCTTCCCCGCGAGGGGAACAGACGACGGCAAAATGACAGATCTGAAGCAAACAGACGCAAGGACACTTTCCTTTATCAACCTGTACGCCATCCTCGGCGGCGCTCTGCCCGCACTTTGCCGGGAGGTTCCGGAGGCGCGCGCGCTCATCGCGGGACAGAATATCCGGGTCGGCTTCGTCGTGCGGGGCGGTCCCGCCGCGGTGCTGGTTTTCCGGGACGGCGAGGTCACGATGGAGCCGGGGGAGGGGAAGTGCGACATCCGCCTTCCGTTCCGCACGCCGGAAAAGTTCAACGGCATGATGGACGGTACGGTCACACCGATTCCGTCCCACGGCTTTACCAGGATTAAGTTTCTCACCGGACCGTTCATGCGGCTGACCGACTGCCTGACCCGCTATCTGAAGCCGACGGCGGAGGATTTGCAGAATGAGGACTTTTTCCGCGCCGGTACGATTGTGATGTTTCAGCTGATTATGGGCGCGGTCGCGCAGATTGGCAACGAGGACAAGATCGGTCGCAGCAGCGCGGGCTACATCGTGGATGGCAACATCCGTATGGCGATTACGGAGGAGGGGAGCGTCGTCACGGCGGCGCATATCGTCGCGAAGGATCATCGCCTGACCACCATTCCGACCGACACGGATAACGCCATGTCGGAAATGGAATTTGAGGGTCTGCGGGACGCGCGCGCCCTGTTTGACGGCGAGGCATCCTCGTTCACCCTGATCTGCGACCGGAAGCTGCGTATGCGCGGTATGATCTCCCAGCTCGATAATATTAACCGCATTCTCGACCGGGTCGCGCTGTACCTGGCGTAACCTGGCAGGACGTATCCGCGCTGTCGCGGGCGACGTAGGCTGAAATCTTTGTGACTTTTCGCCCTCGGGGGCGAAACCTGCCTTTTGCGGAACGCCGCAAATCTGACGGAAATCCGCTCACCCGGGGTGCTGACTTCTACGGGACGGTTTCTTTTCCGGGCAAGGCAAAAATGAATATTTTAACGCAGAATGGCGGGATGTCCGCCCGTGGGAGACGGGCTTCGAGAGTTCTCGTCAGGCGAAGGAGGAATGACCACAATGCATCCGATTTACCGTTTTGATAAAAGCATGGAAACCCTGCGCCGCGCGATGAACGTGATCCCTGCCGGAATTTACGGGCACCAGGGTCCCGCGGAGGGGTGCCATATCCCGATCGACGCGTTTCCGAAGTACAGCGACCACGCCAAGGGCGCGTATTTCTGGGACGTTGACGGCAACCGCTTCATCGACTATATGTGCGCCTACGGTCCCAACATTCTCGGGTACAACGACCCCGACGTGGACGAGGCGGCGGCAAAACAGCGCGAGAAGGGCGACTGCATTACCGCTCCGAGCGCCGTCATGGTCGATTTTGCCGAGCTGCTCGTCGATACGGTCGCCAGCGCAGACTGGGCGTTCTTCGCCAAGAACGGCAACGACGTGACCTCGCTGGCGGTCATGACCGCGCGGGCGCATACCCGCCGTAAAAAGATCATCTTCTTTAAGGGCTACTATCACGGCGTTTCTCCGTGGGCGCAGAAGATCGACTATTCCGGCATCATGCCGGAGGACGTGATGTATAACATTTATGTTGACTGGAATGACCCGGAGGCACTGCGCGAGGTGTTCCGCAAAAACCGCGGGGAGATCGCGGCGGTCATCGCCCAGCCTTACATGCACGGCAACTTTGCCGACAACCTGTACCCCGCTGAGGGATTCTGGCAGACCGTGCGGTCGTTGTGCGACGAAAACGGAACCGTTCTGATCGTGGACGACGTCCGCGCCGGCTTCCGTATGGATCTCGCCGGCTCCGATCATTATTTCGGCTTTGAGGCAGACCTCATCTGCTTCTGTAAGGCGATCGCCAACGGCTACAACGTCTCGGCACTGTGCGGCAAGAACTTCCTGAAAACCACCGTCTCCGGGCTTTCCTATACGGGAAGCTACTGGATGAGCGCGGTTCCGTTCGCGGCGGGCATCGCCTGCCTCGAGAAAATGAAGCGCCTGAACTCGCCTGCCATTCTGATTGAAAAGGGCAGTAAGCTGCGCGAGGGGCTGATCGGCGCGGCGAAAAAATATGGATACGACCTGCATGTTTCGGGCATTCCCAGCCTGTTTTATCTGCGACTGGCGGATGACCCGTCGCTGATGCTCCATCAGGAGTGGATTGCGGAATGTGTCAAGCGCGGCGTGTTCTTCACCAACCACCACAATCATTTCATCAACGCGGCGCTGTCGGATGAGGACATCCGCGAAACGGTGGAGATCGCGGACGAGGCGTTTGCGGTCATCAAGGAGCGACACAGCTGACCTCCCGGGGGCAGATCTGTGGCAGGTTCCCGTGGTAGCTCCGACGGGAGAAATCGCGCCCGGGAGCGGAATGAAAATGAAATAAAAACAGCGGAGGCTTGTGCATGAACACAGGCAGACTCCGCTGTTTTTTATTGTTCGCTCTCGCGCGGGGGGATGCTTCCGGCGTTGTCGTACGCGCCCTCTGTCGGCGCGGTCTCGTGGAGCGCTTCCATGTTGCGAAGCGCAAGGGTGAGCGCATCGACATCCCGCAGGGTGTTGAACAGTCCGAAGCTGACTCGGACGGCGCCACCCGGCGGCGTCCCCAGCGTGCGGTGTCCCAGCCCCGCGCAATGGTACCCCGTCCGTACGCAAATGCCGCGGTCGCCAAGGGCGCGACCGATGGTGTCGGCGTCCACGCCGTCCCGGTTGAACAGAAGTGTGGAGCCGCGGTATTCCGGAAGATAGACGGTGTAGCCCCGCAGGGATGAGAGCCGCTCGGACAACGCGTCAAACAGGCGGCATTCGTGCTCATGTACGGCGGCGAGTCCGCGCTTTTGCAGATAGCGCACCCCCGCGTCCAGCGCGGCGATGGCGGGCGTCGGCAGTGTCCCCGCCTCCACACGCTCCGGCAATTCCGACGGCATCAGTGGCTCAAGCGATTGGTAGCCACTCCCGCCCTCGATCAGCGTTTCCGGAACCAGTCCCTCGCCGAACGCGCAAAATCCGCATCCCTGAATTCCGTAAAGTCCCTTGTGCCCCGGCGCACACAGCGCGTCAATGCACATATCCTTCATGGAGATCGGGAGATGACCGGCGGATTGCGAGGCGTCCACCAGGAAAAGCAGGTGATGCCGTCGGCAAAACGCGCCGATCTGCGCCAGCGGAAGCGTTGCGGAGCAGAGGTTGGACTGGTGAGAGCAGAGCACCGCGCGGGTGTTGGGCTTGAGCATCCCGGCAATGCGTGCGCAGATACGCGTGGCGTTGCGCCCGACGCGCTCGTCCTCCCGAAGCATGGTCGGGAAAACGTCGTAGGTGAGAAGTCCGTCCCGCCGACATTTTTCCACCGGACGCCACACGGCGTTGTGCTCCATGTCGGAGATCAGGATGTGGTCGCCCGGATGGAGCAGTCCCTTAACCATAAGATTGATCGCGTAGGTCGAATTCAGCGTAAAGACAATATTTTCCGCCGCGGGCGCTCCCAAAAAATCGGCAAGATCGGAACGACACTCATAAATCTTCTCCGCCGATCGCATTGCCAGCGGGTGCGAGCCGCGCCCGGCGTTCCCGCAGTAGGTCCGGATGCACCGCAGGGTTTCCTCCACGACGCAGGCGGGCTTGGGAAAGCTGGTGGCGGCGTTATCAAGATAGACAAGATTCAACGGAAATCGCCTCCGCTCGTGTCGTACCGCCGCACGGAAACGCGGGCGGCAGAAAGAATATTTTTGACATTTCCGAGTTGAGCTGAAGGAAATACGACGCCGTAAATACAGCCGCGCGCGCCCGCCGCGTCCGAAATTTTAGTGACCTCTGTCCGGATGGCGGCGTTCGCCAGAATATGCTGTGCTTTCATTGCCGCCGTCATGGAGCCGAGCGTCGCCACCGACATGCCCGAAGAATTTTTGCCGTAATCGGCTTTTCGCATGGTTTTACACCTCCTTCACTGTTATTATATGGCGGAATCGGGCACTTTGTGTCGAATAAGAAAATTTTTCGTGTACCGCGCACGGGTGATTGAAAAATGCCCGGTTTTGTGATATAATTGCCATATATCAATTGATATAAGGCGGAAATTGGCGATATGAAGGAACAACCATCCTATACAATACACGCGGGGCACCGCGAGCGGATGCGGGAGAAGTTTCTCGGTTGCGATGTGGATCGGATGCCGACGCACGAGCTGCTGGAAATTTTGCTGTTTTACTCCATCCCGCGGCAGAATACCAACGAGACGGCGCATCGGTTGCTGGACTGCTTCGGCTCACTGGAAAATGTCCTGTTTGCCGACGAGGGGGAACTGATGAGCGTGACCGGAATCAAGCAAAGCTCGGCGACGCTCCTGAGCCTTTGTGGCGAGATGCTCCGTCGCGTGATGCTGGAGAGAAAAGAAAGCACGGCTCTTTCGTACAGCTACCACGATGTGGCGGATTACCTTCGACGGCTGTACGTGGGCGTGACGGTGGAGCGGGTGTACCTCATGCTATTTGATAATGCCATGCGTCTTTTGGATTGCGTTCTGCTGACCGAGGGTACGGTTAATCACGCGCAGATTCTGCCACGGGACATCATCCGCCACGCGATCATGAAGAACGCGGCGGGCGTGATTATTGCGCATAATCACCCGTCCGGGCTGGCGTTGCCGTCGGGGGAGGACATCGAAAACACGCATCGGCTCAATGAACTGCTCGGCGCGGTCGATATTACACTGATCGAACACATGGTCGTGGGCGAGAGCGGCAGGGTGACGCCGATTCTCTATGAGCGCCTCGGTGGGGAGCGGGCACTTTCGGGGACGCTCCGGGAGGATGACCTTCGCTCCTTTTACGAGACGCTCGGTGAGAAGAATCCGAAAGAGAAGCGCGAGAACGAGAAGAACGGAAACGGAAAAGGCGGAAAAGGGAAGAGCGCAAAGGCGTCCCGCGGCTGAGCCGATCACCACGGGGGTGCTTTTCCCAATCAAGGCGAAATTTCGCTGACGTCGGTATGACTCCGCTGAGACGGTCATGGAATGTACCGCGTGGAGAAAAAGACCGGGGGAGGCGAAGGAGGAGCATAAAACAACAAATCCGAACCGCAATGGTTCGGATTTGCTTTTGCCGATGGAGCGTTCGAACCGGAATCCGAATCACACCATCGTGGTATGAAGTTTGACACGTTGCTATACATCCCCGATCGTGGGGAGCGGCAACTTGCCGCTGGTGGGCCATCAGGGACTCGAACCCCGGACCAACCGGTTATGAGCCGGTAGCTCTGACCAACTGAGCTAATGGCCCGCGTTTTTTCATTTCGCGGTACCCATCTATTATAACGGATGGGGGCGGAAAAGTCAATACCCTGTGCAAATTTTGTGGGTATGATTCCCGCCGTCCATGCGTCGCCTGCCCCGTCAGAGCAGAATGTGCGTCACGCCGTGGCGTTTCTTGTCCTCGACGAATTCCTCGTACGTGCCGTGGAAATCCTGCATGCCGTCCGGCGTGATCTCCAGAATCCGGTTGGCGACGGTATTTACGATTTCGTAGTCGTGGGAGGAGAAGATGATATTGCCTTTGAAGTCGGACAAACCGTTGTTGACTGCAGTGATGGATTCCAGGTCCAGGTGATTGGTCGGCTGATCCAAAAGCAGCATGTTGGAGCCGAACAGCATCATGCGGGAGAACATGCACCGCACCTTTTCGCCGCCCGACAGTACCCGCACCTGCTTGAATACGCTGTCACCCGAGAACAGCATCCGCCCGAGGAAGCCGCGCAGGTACGCCTCGGTCTGATCTGCGGAATACTGCCGCATCCAGTCCAGAATACTCTCCGTACAGCCGTTGAAATATGCGCTGTTGTCGCGCGGGAAGTAGGAGCGGGTTATGCTTACCCCCCACTTGATGTCTCCCGCGGTCGGCTGAAGCTCCTCGTTCAGAATACGGAACAGAGCAGTGACGGCGCGGTCGTCGCCGATCAGCGCGATCTTGTCCCCCTTGCCCACCATAAAATTCAGATTGGAAAACAGCGTCTCTCCGTCAGCCGTGTAGGAAAGATTCCTGACCGTCAGAATGTCCCGTCCCGGCTCGCGCTCCATGTCAAAGCCGATAAAGGGATAGCGGCGGGAGGAGGCGGGGAGCTGTTCGACGCTGAGCTTTTCCAGCAGGTTGCGGCGGCTCGTCGCCTGACGCGCCTTGGATTTGTTGGCGGAAAAGCGGGAGATGAACGCCTGCAACTCGCGGATTTTTTCTTCGTTGCGCTTGTTTTGCTGTTTGATCATGCGCTGGACCATCTGGCTGGATTCGTACCAGAACTCGTAGTTGCCCACGTACATCTTGATGCTTCCGTAGTCAATATCGACGATGTTGGTGCAGACGTCGTTCAGAAAGTGGCGGTCGTGGGAAACGACCAGTACTGTCCCGGCGTAGTCCGCGAGAAAATCCTCCAGCCACTGCACCGCGTCCAGGTCCAGACCGTTGGTCGGCTCGTCCAGGAGAATGATCGCCGGCTGACCGAACAGTGCCTGCGCCAGAAGTATCTTGACCTTTTGATTTTCGGTGATGGCGCTCATAGTCAGCGGAAGAATGTCCTCTGAAAGTCCCAGCCCCTGAATGAGACGGGACGCCTCCGATTCGGCTTCCCACCCGTTCAGCTCGGCAAATTCCGCCTCCAGCTCGGAAGCGCGCACGCCGTCCTCGTCGGAGAAGTCCTCCTTTTCGTACAGCGCGTCCTTTTCCTTCATAATGCGGTACAGGCGCTCGTTTCCCATGATGATGGTGTCAAGCACGGTGTAGGACTCGAACGCGTAGTGATCCTGCCGCAGAACGGACAGGCGCTCGTTTGCCGGCATAGAGATCTCTCCGGTGGACGGCTCCAACTCGCCGCAGAGCAGCTTGAGAAACGTGGATTTTCCTGCGCCGTTGGCGCCGATGACGCCGTAGCAGTTGCCGGGGGTGAATTTGAGATCAACGTCCTTGAAGAGGACCTGACCGCCGAAGTGGAAGCTCATGTTGGTAACGGTAATCATGGGTTCTCCTTTGAAAATGGATATGTTTCCCGGATTCGACTTGTAATTTGCCGGGAGGTGTGATAAAATAGTGACGACAGGACGGACACACGTCCGACGCGGAGGGAGGAACTGCAATGCACGCACTGGGACTGGATATCGGAACGACCAAGCTCTCGCTGGTCAGCGTCACGCCGGAGAGCGGGGAGGTCACGACGATCGCGAGCGCGCCGACGCCTGCATTGCCGCCCATGCCGGATGCACCGTGGGCGCACCTGCAGGACGCGGCGGGGATTCTCGCACTGGCGGAGGACATGCTGGGGCGGGTCGATCTGCACGATGTCTGCGCCATCGGCGTCACCGGGCAGATGCACGGTATTGTCTATCTGGACGAGCGCGGACAGTCCATCAGCCCCCTGTACACATGGGAGGACGAGCGCGGCGGCGAGGCATCGCCCACGGGTCTGTCGTACGCGGCGGAATACGGGATTCCGGCAGGCTACGGGCACGTCACGCACCTGTACAACCGGGATCACGGACTTGTTCCGGCGCGCGCTGCGGGATATTGCACCATTGCCGACGCGCTGACCGCTCGGCTGTGCGCTTCTGCGCAACCGACGGTGCATGCGTCGAACGCGGCATCCCTCGGCGGCTACCTCCTGCGGGAAAACGATTTCTCGGACAAGCTGCCGCTCACCTATCCCTATCGTGTTGTTTTGGATTACGCCCTCGCGGGGACGTATCGGAAAATACCCGTTGCTGTCGCCATCGGAGACAATCAGGCGTCCTTTTTCGGCAGCGGATGCGCAGGGGAGGATATTCTCATCAACATCGGCACCGGAAGTCAGGTCTCACGCCTTGTGGAGCATGTGACCGAGGGGGACGGGGTGGAATGTCGCCCGGCGACGGAGGGGAAGTTTTTACAGGTCGGCGCGGCGCTGTGCGGCGGGCGCGCCTATGCCATGCTCAACCGCTTTTTCTGCGATGTCGTTGCCATGGCGGGCTTTCCGCGCCCGACCGAGCTGTACGGACAGATGACGGCACTGGTCGGCGAGGGCGAGGACGCGCGGCTTCGTTTTGAGAACACCTTTTGCGGGACACGCGCCATGCCGTGGCGACGCGGAAGCATCCGGGGGCTTGGCGAGGACAATTTCACCCCGCGGGATTTCTGCATCGGGATTCTTGAGGGTATGGTCAACGAGCTTGCCGAGCTTTACGGCGCGATGGGGTGCTACACGGATCGGCTGGTCGGCGCGGGAAACGCCCTGCGCAAAAATCCGGTTCTGTGCAAAATGTGCGAGAAACGCTTCGGCGCGCACCTGATTCTCCCGCGCTATACGGAGGAGGCGGCGTGCGGTGCGGCGTTGTACGCTCTGATTGCGACCGGCACCCTTAAAAACATGAGCGCGGCGCGCGATATGCTCCGTGGGCACAACATCTAACATCATATCATATTTTCACCAAAAAGTCAACGCTCAGCCGCGCAATCCCGAAAAAGCAGACGAAAAACGGGAACGCATCGGCAAAATGGCAAAAAAATCTTGATTTTTCGGCGGGATTATGCTATACTGAACACAAGTTTTTCCAAGGAAAGGATTGTAGGCTATGAAGCAATTTATGGATCGGGATTTTCTGCTGGATACCCCCACGGCGGCGCACCTCTATCACGACGTGGCGGAGAAGCTCCCCATTATTGATTACCACTGCCACCTGGTTCCGGCGGAGATTGCCGGGGACGTCACGTTCTCCAATATCACCGAGGCATGGCTGTACGCCGACCACTACAAATGGCGTGCCATGCGCGCGTGCGGCGTGGATGAAAAGTACATCACGGGCGACGCGTCCGACTACGAAAAATTCCGCGCGTACTGCTCCGTCATGCCGCGGCTCGCGGGAAATCCGCTGTATCATTGGAGCCATCTGGAGCTACGCAGATATTTTGACTGCGACCTGCTTCTGTGCGAGGAGAACTGCGGTGAGATCTGGCGTGTGACGAGCGAAAAGCTCGCCGGCGGCAAGATCAGCGCGCGTTCACTGATGAAGCAGTCGGACGTCCGGCTGGTCTGCACGACGGATGACCCCGCCGATACGCTGGAATATCACACAAAGCTGGCGCAGGAAGGCTTTGAGATCAAGGTGCTTCCCGCCTTCCGCCCCGATAAGAGCATGAACATCGAGCGCCGCGGCATTGCCGCCTACATCGCCAAGCTGGGCGAGGCGAACGGCGTGAAGATCACCGACCTTGACAGCCTGTGCGAGGCATTGCGCCGGGCGCTGGATCGCTTCTGTGCGCTGGGATGCCGTACGGCGGATCACGGAATGGACAATTATGCCCGCTACGCCGCTCCCGATGCTTACCACGCCAACGAAATCTTCAAAAAGGCGCTGGCAAGCGACGGCGCGGACGTGAGCGAGGAGGAGCTTTCGCTCTTCCAGACGCAGATGAACCGCTTCCTCGGACAGGAATATAAGAAGCGCGACATGGTGCTCCAGATGCACTTCGGCGTGCTCCGCAACCCCAACCGCGCTATGTTCGAAAAGCTTGGACCGGACAGCGGATTTGATACCATCCACGGACAGAACTGCATCGCGTCCCTCGCGGCTCTGCTCGACTATCTGAACAGAAACGACGCCCTGCCGCGCACCATTCTGTACCCCATCAACCCGTCGGACAACGCCGCCATCGGCGCTCTGTGCGGGAGCTTCTGCCGCAACGCCGACGGCGTGCCGACCGTGGTGCAGGGAAGCGCCTGGTGGTTCAACGACAACATCGACGGCATGGAGGCGCAGATGCGCTCCTACGCCAACCTCGCGGGGCTGGGCAACTTCCTCGGCATGCTGACGGATTCGCGCAGCTTCATGTCCTATCCGCGCCATGAGTACTTCCGCCGCATCCTCTGCCGTCTGATCGGTTCGTGGGTCGAGGAGGGACTGCTTCCGGATGACGAGAAAATGCTCGGCGACCTCATTCGCGGAATCTGCTTTGATAACGCAAACCGCTATTTCCACTTCGGTCTTTGATCGCATTTCGCATCAAAAGAACGGGGGAGTTGAAAAATTCAAAATGAATTTTTCAACACCCCCGACGACGTTGATCTCGGCGGCTGGACGCCGCCGTTTTGCCGTCCCAAAGGGTGTAGAGCCAGGAATACGGGGCATAAACGACCAAGATCGCACAAAAACACCGGAATCCCGATCGGCTTTTTGCGGGGCTGCCTCAAAACATCAGGCTATTTAACAGCCCCGGCGCTGTCGTCGTATGCATCGGGCGGGGGAGCATCCTCCGCCTTTTTTGCTTTGACTTTCACATGAGCGAGCGGATTCTTCGCCATGGCGTTTTCCATGTTTTCGTCGCTGACATGCGTGTAGATCTGCGTGGTGTTGAGCTGTTCGTGCCCGAGAATGTCCTTGAGCACCCGCACATCAACCTCACCTGACTGGTACATCAGCGTGGCGGCGGTGTGGCGGAGCTTATGGACGGAATAGTGCTTGGACTCCAGACCCGCGGCGTTCAGATACTTGTAGACAATGTGCTGAACCGTCTTGACGCTGATGCGTTCCTGCCGGTTGCTCAGAAACAGCGCCTTGGTGTGGACATTGGCGTACTTCGCGCCGTTGCGCTCCGCCAGGTACGCACGCAAAACCTCACGGCAGGAATCGTTGAGGTAGATTACCCGCTCCTTGCTTCCTTTTCCGATGACGCGCAGGGAGCGAAGCGCCGGGTCGATGTCGGTCAAGTTGATGCCGACCAGCTCGGAGAGTCGCATGCCGCAGTTGAGAAACAGCGTCAGAATGGCAAAGTCACGCACGCGATTTTTGGATTCGGTGTCGTTCTGCACGCTCTGCAGAAGCTCCAGACTTTCGTCCAGTGACAGCACCTTGGGGAGCGCCTTTTTCGGCTTGGGCGACTCGATGTTCTGCGCCGGATTCTTTTCTATGTAGTTGCGCTTGTTGACCAGGTAGCGGTACAGCCCCTTGATGGAGGACAGCTTGCGCGCCTTTGCCGACCAGCGGTTGCCGCGCGTGTCGCCCGAGTAGACCAGGAAATCATAGATGTCTCCGGGGGTGATGCGGGAGAGGTAGGCAAGATCGATCTGCCGCACGTCGATTTCCAAAAATTCGTCGGATTCCGGATCGATTCCGCGCTCCCGTGCCAGCAGAAAACGGAAAAATGTCCGCAGATCCATCAGATACTCCTCGACGGTCTTGCGGGAGCATCCCTGGATGCCGAGCTTGTACGCCGCGAACTCGCGCACGATGTCGGAAAATTCCTCGGTGGATATTTCGGAATACATGATGTGCCTCCTCTCGGGTTTCACACAGACGGGAATGCCGGACTTCCAGAAAATGTGCCATTTGCCGGAATTTTTGCTTTTTTAAACTTTTGCGGTTTCGCAAATAAAATGTAAACAATTATGAAAATCCCTTGCAATACGGGAAAAAAGCCGATATAATGTTGGCAATGAATCCAGCGGCGAAGCCGTTACGATAGAGGGAATTGCATGGGAAATTTTATCAAGGAACACTCCTACGACGCGGTCAAAATGTTTCTGAATCAGTTTGCCATCGGCATTTTCGGATTTTCTTTGGCGCTTGCCTGCGGCAAGGCGGAGAACCGGACGTTGCGGCTGATTACGAGCATTGTCGCGATTGTGTTTTACCTTTTTTTGATTTACACCATGCTTTGGGAGCTTGGCTCCAAGGACAAAATTCCGGTCGAGTACGGACGTAAGCGGCGGATTCCGCTGACCGGTCTGTACATCGCACTTATGGCGGGCGTGGTCAACTACCTCCTTGCCATCGGCATTACGATCGGCTCGTCCGTCGGCGGTGTCTGCACTTTCCTGTCGGGGCTTTTGCAGGGAATGTACCTCGGAGTGCTGAGCATGCGCATCGGCGGCGTCGCGCTCAATACGCACGTGTTCCTGTATTACCTGATCCCGTTGCCCGCCATTCTGACGGCGACGGTCGCGTACCTTTTCGGGCTTTACGACATCCGCCTTTTGCGGACGCCGAACAATAACAATAAAACAGATAAATGATCTCCGGAGATCGGCGCAATGCCGCAAGACTCCGGTGGTTCCCACCAAAAACGGCGGTCTTTGACCGCCGTTTTTGAATGAAAAAAGAACGTTGTCGCGTCCGCACGGCTTGCGGCTTTTTCATTTTTCTGCCTTTTTCAGCGGCAAAAGGGCGACCTCCTTTTGTCAGTTGCCGTAAATCTGCAGAATTTTGTGAATGGTGCCGTCGGTGTCGAACAGCGGCTCGTACAGCTTGCGACAGGTATTGCGCAGATAGTAAAGCTGGCTCTGCACCTTGCGCTCCGTACCAGCGGCTCCGCGCTCCTCGCGGCGGAAGACCACGCCGCGCAGCATCGGGGAGGTGTAGGTGAACGACTCCGGAATTTTGTCGTACGCTCCCGCGTGGGAGAACGCGCGCTCGATGTATTCCATGGCGGCGGTACGGTTGCCCGTCATCATGTGGCGATTGGCGATCCAGAAGCACAGATCGCTCAGATAGTAGTGGAAAAATCCGTAATCCCGGTCGGGGAGGAAGCTCTCAATGAGCGCGATGGCGCGCTTGAGCAGGGCAATCTGGTCAATGCGGTTGAGCGCGGGGTCCTCCAGCGCGATGTGCTCAATCTGAAGCACGGACGCCTCCAGCAATTCAGCGAAATTCCGACGCCCGAAGGTCAGCGCCTGCGCGCTTCCCGGCTCATACAGCGTGGTGAGGCGTTGCAGACGGGTTTCAAACGTGGAGGGGAAGACCGCCAGCGTCTCTTCGACTTCCGCGTCCTGCTCCTCGTAATAATGAAGGCGCGCGAGCGTGTCATAGGCATGGTAGCGGACGGATTCGGTCGGACAGCTTTCCAGAAGCTCCCGGCACACCCGTTCGATCTCCTCGCGATGCGTCAGATAACCGTTTTCCACGGACGCGTCCTCGCACAGGTCGTCCAGATATGCCTGCGCGATGCGGAAATCGTCGGAAAAGCGCAGGTATGCCGCGCGGATTTTCGCCTGAGCTTGTCCGGTTTCCCCCTGCGCACGCAGAGTTTCCAGCTCACGCAGGCAGGACAGAATCTCCTGCTCGCGGCGCGCCGGGGCAAGGTTCAGAAGTTCGTCGGCGGACACCTCAAAGAAGTTGGCGATGGGGATGACCATGCCAATGTCCGGCGAGGTGTCGCCACGCTCCCATTTGCTGACAGCCTGGCAGGAAACGCCGAGGTAGGACGCCAGCGTTTCCTGTGTGATCTTTCGTTCGTTTCGCAGCCGTTTGATATTTTCACCGATGGACTTGGTGGGAAAAGCAGTTGAAGCCGGCATAGGATACCTCCCGCACATATTTTTTGCTCCGCAGAGCCACTGCCTTTAGTATAACAGATTTCTGCGGATTTGCAAGCGGTATCGCAGAATTTTTACTTTTTTTTCTCATATTCCGCAGAGGTTTCCCGCCCGACCGCCTCACATTCGCCTCGCGGCGGCTGTGGGGCGGCGGGGGACGGCTCGCAGAAAAAGACGTCGTTCTCACAGCGGATGAGAACATGGTCCCCTGCGGTCAGCCGACCTGCCAGCATTTCGTTGGCGAGCAGGTTTTCGACTTTTTGCGTCACCGCGCGACGGAGCGGGCGCGCCCCCATCGCAGGGTCCTTGGCGGCGTCGGCAATGCCGCTGACGGCACTCTCGTCAAATTCCGGATGGATGTCAAGGGCGCGCAGGCGCTCGCGGCATTTATCGAGCATGTGGCGGGCGATGAGGAGAAGCTGCTCGCGCGTCAGCGGCGAGAATGTCAGAATGGCGTCCATACGGTTGAGAAATTCGGGGCGGAACGCGCGCTTCAGTTCTTCACGGCGAAATTCGTCGACGGCTTCCCGGCGCGTTACGTCCGCCGGGAGCGTGGAGAAGCCCAGCGGATGCGCCATGTCCCGGGCGCCGGAGCCGATGTTCGAGGTCAGGATGAGGACGGTATTGCGGAAGTCCACCCGCCGCCCCTGCGAATCCGTCAGACAGCCGTCCTCCAGAATCTGAAGCAACAGATTGCTCACATCGGGGTGCGCCTTTTCAATCTCATCGAAGAGAACGACTGCGTACGGACGCCGCCGGATCTTTTCGGTCAGCTGTCCACCCTCCTCAAAGCCGACGTACCCGGGCGGCGAGCCGATCATGCGGGAGACGCTGTGCTTTTCCATATATTCTGACATGTCCAGCCGGATGAGCGCGTCCTCCGTTCCGAACAGCGCCGCCGCCAGCGCCAGGCAAAGCTCTGTTTTCCCGACCCCACTGGGTCCGATGAACAGAAATGAGCCGATTGGACGGTTCGGGTCCTTGAGCACGGTGCGACTGCGGCGGATTGCCTGCGCCAGCGTGCGGATTGCCTCCTCTTGCCCGACAATGCGCTGTCGCAGTTCCTCCTCCAGGGACAGGAGCTTTTCGCCCTCTCCGCTCATCAGCTCGGACACGGGAACCCCCGTCCACTGCGTCACGACCTCGGCGATGTGCGACGTGTTCAGAACCGCGCCCTCCTGCTCACCCGACTCCGATGCCGCCCGGTGCGCGGCGATGTCGTTCTCATATCGGCGGCAGCTGTCCCGCAGGGCGGCGGCACGCTCGAAATTCTGTTGCATGATGGCGGCTTCCTTGGCGGCTGTGGCGTCCTTGAGCTTTTGCTCCAGCAGAAGCAGACTCTCCGGCTTTTCCTGCGTCCGGATGCGCAGGCGCGATGCCGCCTCGTCGAGCAGGTCCAGCGCCTTGTCCGGGAGAAAGCGGTCGGGAATATAGCGCACGGAGAGCGTGACCGCCGCGTGCAATGCCTCGTCGCTGATGCGGATGTGGTGATGCTGTTCGTATTTTTCGCGCAGTCCGCGGAGGATCAGCTCGCTCTGCTGTGCGGTCGGTTCCTTGACAACGACCGGCTGGAACCGACGCTCGAGCGCCGCGTCCTTTTCAATATAACGGCGGTATTCCGCCAGTGTCGTGGCACCGATGACCTGCATCTCGCCGCGTGCCAGCGCCGGCTTGATGATGTTCGCGGCATCAATGGCACCCTCTGCCGCGCCCGCCCCGACGATGGTGTGAATTTCGTCAATAAACAGAATGTTTTCCGGTTGCGCGGTAATTTCGCCGAGGACGTTTTTGAAGCGTTCCTCGAACTCTCCGCGGTATTTGGCGCCCGCCAACATCCCCGCCATGTCCAGCGAGAGGATATGCTTATTTTTGAGATGCTCCGGAACCTCGCCGCGCACGATGCGCTCTGCCAGCCCCTCGACCACGGCGGTTTTTCCAACGCCCGGTTCGCCGATCAGACAGGGGTTGTTCTTGTTCCGGCGGGAAAGAATCTGAATCAACCGCTCGCATTCCTCCTCCCGCCCGATCATGGGGTCAATCTGCCCCGAGGCGGCGAGCGCTGTCAGGTCACGCCCGTAGGTCTCCAGCGTGGTCTCCTTGTGCCCCTTGTCTCCCGGGGCGCCGGTCTCGCGCATCGACAGCGCCGCGGAGTGCGCCTTGCCGGAAAGTGCCAGAAAATTCCGGATGTCCGCGCGGATGTCGCCCAGCGGCGCGCCGAGAGTTTCCAAAAGGTGCACGCCGACGCAGGAGCGCTCGTTGAGGAGCGCGAGGAGCAGATGCTCGCTCCCGATGCGGCTTTGCCCCGCCTTCATCGCTTCCACCGCCGCCCCCTCGATGAGCTTGCGGACGCGCGGGGTCATATCCGCCGGGGTGACGGTGCTCCGCGCCCCGACGCCGGTGGAGGTGATGATTGCTTCCCGCACCTGCGCCGCGCGCACGCCATGTGTCTCCAGAATTTTAAACGCGATCGCGTCCTCCACGCCGCAAAGTGCGAGGAGCAGGTGCTCGGAACCGATATAGGTATGCCCCAGTTCCCGCGCGCTTTCCATGGATAGGTTCAGAACGGCTTCCGCTTTCGGTGTCAGATGATTGATCATAAACAGTACACCCTTTCCGTTGTGTGCCCCGACACACATGTTCTTTCTCTGTATATTGTAGACAACGGAAGCTCGTCTTATGCCGTCGGGGAATTATTGGGACTCCTGCTGATTGTAGGCATCCACAAGGGCGTTCCACGTGTGCTTGTCGACCTCTCCGGTCGGGTCAAGCCCGTTGCGGGACTGAAATTCGGCGACGCCCGTCTCGGTCGCCTCGTCAAAGATGCCTGTGATCGGGATGGCGTCGATACCGTCGTAGGTCAGGCGCAGTTCGTTGAGCATGAATTGGAGCAGAGGAACCAGCGGGTCCTGCGCGCCGCCGGCGACGGAGTAGCTTTCGGGAAACCGCGGAAAGGTGTTGAGACTCCGCGGGATGTCGTTCAGAATCAGCGACGCCAGGTAGTCCTCGTACAGAAGCGTCCATGTGGTGTAGTCGGCGCGTCCGGTCGGTTGCAGACCCTTGGTTTTTTGGTAGTCCATGAGGGAGCGCTCGGTCGCGGTGTCAAAAATGCCGTCGACGGGCGGCGGGGAGATCCTGTCGTCGCCGAAGGACAGTTGGAGCAGGTAGCGCTGGAGATTGCGGACCGCATCGCGGTTTGTCGGATGGGTAGAATTCATGAATGTATTACCTCCTCTCCCTCAGGAGCCGACTTCATAGCCGGGGTATTGACCGTCGTTCAGACGACTGCCGTTGTACAGATCGCTGTACAGGTCGGTGATGGCGTTCCACGTGGTGGCAGAAACGATCCCGCTCTCGGGCAGTCCGAACAGGCGCTGGACGGCGATGACTGCCTCCTGCGTGCGCGCGCCGAAATATCCGGTGGGGTTGACCTGCGGAATCTCGCTGAACGATCGGGAAATGTAGTTCAGATATTCCTGCAACACGCGGACGGCATCGGACTCGCTCCCGCGGCGCAGGGGGTAGCCGGGATAGGGCAGGACGTTGCCCTCGGTGTACCGGAACGGAATGGTTGAGACAATGCCGAGATAGGCACGCACGATGGAATTCCACGTGATCTCGCCCACGATGCCGTCCACGGGCAGACCAAAGGTGCGCTGTGCCGCCTCGACCGCCTGCCGCGTCGCCGGACCGAAGATGCTGTCGATGGCGAGCGGTGGGATGGTATCGTAGTATGCGGAGAGATAGTCGATGAAATATTGCAGATTGCTCACGCCGTTTCCGGTGTCGCCCTCGCGTAGAAGCTCAGGGTATTGCTTGGTCACGTCCTCCAGCGCAATGCCCTCGGAATCCAGTTCGTTGAGCCGCTTGACGCTGGCGTAAATGCGTTCCACGGCATACCAGGTCGCGTTGCCGACGATGCCGTCGGGCGTCAGATTGAATACCTCCTGGAAGCGCAGAACCGCCGCTTCGGTGTCCTTGGCGAAAATGCCGTCGGTGTAGGGAATCTTCGGAATGGATGGGAAGTTGTCTGAAATGCGGTTCAGGCGGATTTGCAGAGTGCGCACGGCATCTCCGGTGCTGTCGGTCCGCAGAGCAAAGCGCGGAGCGCTTGACCGCCGGACGCCGACCGGGACATTCCGCACCAGCTCGATGTCATCTCCGTAGTAGTATTGAAGAATCTGGAACGGGGTGAGACTCTCCTCGGCAAGCTCGACGCTTCCCCATTGGGACAGCCCGCCGGGGCAGGTGACGCGGATGCCGTCGCAGTATTGAGCGAACAGTGGTTCCACGGCGCCCTGCCGACGGATATAAGTATTGAATATTTCGGAGACAATCTGAGCGACGTTCTCGAAAATGTCCCGCCCGTTGACAAAATACTGGTCATAGGCGGTGGAGGACGTGATGTCAAAATCGTAGCCGCGCGAGCGGTAGTACTCGGTGTAAATACGATTGAGCGCGAAGGAAATCTGCGCGTAGATGTTGGCGCGCAGGGCGCTCTCGGGCCAGGTCGGGTAGATTTCGCTGGAGGCGACGTTCTGAATGTAGTTGACGAAGGGGACAGTCACGTTCTGCGCACTGCTGTCGTCCGGCGCACCCAAGTGCACCGTGATCCTGTCGGGGATGTACGGAAGCTCGGCATTTGGCATGGCTGACCTCCTTATGCCCGAAGATTGGGGTTGGTGGTTTCGTTAAAGATGCCGTTGTCCCGTGTGGCGTTGTCCGTGTTCCCGTTTTCGGAAATCGGAATCAGCACGGCGGGCTGAATGGAGGTGATGGTGTCGTAGACGGGGACGTTGCTGAAATACAGCGGATAATATCCGCTTTTTTCCACGTCAATGTTGTAGGTCGTGAACGGCAACTCTCCGTAAGGGTCCATACTGGCGGCGCGCGGCGGCGCGGGCAAGGCGATGGTCTCTGTATTTCCGTCCCGGTTGGACACCAGAACACGGATGACGACACCGCGGATTTCCGCCTCCGGCTCGTGGGTTCGTATGGTCACTCGCGCCCCCTCGATGGGAATGGCACCGCGCGCCGTACTGACGCGGACGATCAGATATCCTCTGCCGCTCATGTCCGGCGCTGATGCGTGGGATGCTTGATTCATAGGCTCCTCCTTTGCAGAATGTTCGGATTTGATAACAGCATATGCAAAGCGGCAAAAAGGTGTCCTTGCACTGCGCGGAGGAATTTCGCCGATGTTGGTTCCGGCGGCTGTCCGCCGCTATTTTGCCGCCGGACAAGGCAAATAAAGAAAAAGCCGGAATCCGACCGGCATTTTGGAGGGGCTGTTAAAAACCGACGTTTTTAGCAGCCCCATTTTGAAGTATGAAATTATCTCAGTGACGCAACGCGATCTTGAGCGTGACGGTGGCACGCGCGCCAATCGATGCCTCGACGGTTTTGTCGGTGAACTCCAGCGGCTCATCCCGGACCTCCGTGAGATCGGTGAGCGCCGCCGACAGAACCTCGGCGGGGAAGTGAAGCCGCGCGACCTTCGCCGCGTCCGTTTCGTTGAACAGGCGCAGAATCAGTGCGCCATCCGCGGAAACGTGAGCACCGCCGAGGGCGATGCCGTCGGTATCCTCCAGCCGGAAGGCGCTGTCGCTCAGCGGCAGAGTTCCCTCATGCGGCGTGCCGGAGAAGGCGATGATCTCGTGAGCGTAGCACTCGGACTGCGCTCTTGCCTCCGCACCGTCGTGAACGACGCAGATGGCGGTGTGGAAGTGGTGCTGTCCCATTTCGGGGTATGGATCCGGGTCAAAGGAGGACTGGATCAGCGCGATCTCGCCCAAGCCCCGGTCGCCGCGGAAGCCGTATTTGGTGTCCGCCATGAGCTGTACGTGCGCCGACTGCTCCGCATTTCCGGCAAGAAGCTCCATGCGGCAAAGCGCGGGGACGTCATACGGCAGGTCGGGACGGATCACCGTTCCGTTCGCAATCTCGTAGCGATAGTGGTCGGTGGCGTAGGCGACGGGCACGGCAAAGGTCAGGAGCGGCGAGCTCTGGTTGTTGCCCACCTCCAGCCAATCGGCGTGGACGTCGAAGTCCAGCGTGCGGCTACCCGCGCGGAGAATGACGGCGACCGAAACCCTGGAGCGTTCGCCGACCGACATTTCGTAGGTAAAGAAGTGCCGCAGGGATTGGCGCTGGTAGTTGGAGACGTGAACGCGCCCGGCGCGGTTGGGGTACTCGGTCAGCTCGACGGGACCGCGCGTCCATGCGCTGTGCCCGAAGCGCGGGTTCTCGTGAACAATGCGAAATTCTCCCGCGTTTGCGTCGGCGTGGACCAGCTCCTCGCCGCTCTCCTTGTCAAGGAGAGAAATCAGCGTGCAACGCTCGGCGTCAAAAGTCGCGCGCAGGTACTCATTTTCCAGCACCATCGGACCGTCGCCGAACGTGTCCTGACGACGGTCGGGACGTCCCACGGGGTCCAGTCGGCGGGGGTCAATGCTGTCTTTCTGACGGATGATGACCGTGCGGTAGCCCATCGGCGGGACGGTCGCGCGCACGAGGACCGTAGCGTAGGCGTTGCCCCAGTAGCCGCGGTTGCCATCTTGAAGCTGGAGCGGCAGGGTAACGCCGTTTTCGTCCTCGGCGGTCAGGTTCTGGAGGTCGTCAACATAGTCCCACATCTGAATGGGCAGTGCTTCATCACGCTCGTAGGGCGTCGTGTTGAACAGGTGGAAGATGCGGATGCTCCCGCGTCCGCGCTCGGCGCAGGAGATGTTGAAGCGCCGCTCTCTGTCGCCGGTGTATCCCGCGCCCGCTCCCTCAGAGCGCGCCATGGCGCGGTAGTCGTAGGGCAGGGCGGAGGTGTCGATGCAGTCCGCAATCATGCGGAGCGCCTGCGTGGAGGTCGTGTTGGTGTATCCGAGCGTCTCCTGGAACAGCCCGAGTGCCGCCTCACGCGTTTCGATGGTGCCGGAGCCGGGGAGAATGTCGTGGAACTGGTTGAACAGCGTGTTCGTCCAGGCGCGGGTCAGGTCGGTGGCGGGCGCCTTGCCGGTCAGCGCTTGCGAGGTCGCGCAAAGCGCCTCTGCGTCGTACAGACGAAGCTCCGAGAAGCGGTTGGCGAGCTTGATGCGGCTCTGTGAGGTATAACAGCCGGTAAACACGCTGTTCAGCTCGCCGCGGAAGACGGGGAGCGTGGCGCGCTTGGTTTCAAGATAAGCGTAGTAGTCGCGGTAGTGGCTGAAGCGTAGGGTCGGGAAGAGCGGCCAGCTCATCATGTCCGTGATCTTTTCCAGATCCATCCGCGTCGGACCGCCGCCATGGTCGCCGACGCCGTAGACCTTGAGAAATTCGTTCATACTGCCGTCGCCCATGTCGATGCCGAAGCGGGGAATGTAGGAAAACTCGCGGTAGTCCACGCCGCGTCCGTTCTGATACCAGTCCGGTTCGCTGTACGCGATGACCTGCCTGCCCGAGGGCGCCTCCCAGATGTAGGGACCGCGGGGCTGGCAACCGCGGCAGTGATAAAAGTAATGCACGCCGCCGTTTTGCAAAAGGTCGGGAAGATTTTCATTGTGACCGAACGTGTCCGGCTCAAAGTCCAGATTCAGCGTGTCGGGGTCGATGCCGAACAGGCGGGAGAGGTAGTCCTTGGTGTAGGAAATGTGGCGGCACAGCGACTCGCCGTTCACCATGTTCTTGTCGCCCTCCACCCACGTGGAGGCGGACAACTCCCAGCGCCCCTCGGCGACGCGGCGTCGAATCTCGCGGAGCAGCTCCGGCTCAAACTTTTCCACGATCTCGTAGACCGCCGCCTGCGACTGCGAAAAGGTGAAACCGGGGTATTCGTTCATCAGCGTGAGCATGGTGCGGAAGGTCTCGGTGGCAATGGTGACGGTCTCCTGATAGCCCCATTTCCAGTTCATGTCGATGTGGGCGTGCGCGACGCAATGAACGAGGATTTTCTTTGCCTCTTCGTTCATGCCGGACAGCGCCAGCTCAATGTTTTCGCAATCCTCCTTGACGATTGCACCGTTCGCGGCGACGCTTTCGCTCAGATAGTCGACGGCGTGCGAGAGGGCTTCGTCCCACCCGAGCGCACGGGCACGGTTCAGATGATAGAGATAGAGGAGCTCGGCGTAAATCCGCTCCGCGTGGTAGTTGGCGCGGCTGTGCGCCTCCAGACGCTTCATTTTAGAAGCAAGATCCATGACAGCGTATCCTTTCTTTTGCGCGCGCTCCGGGCGCTTGCGCATTCCTTGATGCCGCGCCCGACGGGAGCGGCACTTTCAGCGGAATTATACCATAAATTCTCCCGAATGTAAAGAGATTTCAGACATTTTTCTGAGGTTTTCTTCCATCCTTACCCTCCCGCTTGACAAAAGGATTGCCCTATGATACAATCGTTCTCAGTACGAAAAAATGACACGATACACGATCATCGGAGGGCGCGAAAAATGGACTGGAAGAATAAAAAAGCGATCATCATGGATTTTGACGGTACGCTGGTGGACTCCATGGGCATGTGGGAGGAGATCGACGCCGCGCTCCTGCGCGACCAGGGACTGGAGGTGCCGGAGAACCTTTTGCAGATTCTCACACCGCTGAACCAGGAGCAAACGGAGCAGTATTTCATCCGCCTCGGCTGTCGGGGCGACGCCGCGGCAATCCGCGCGGACATCGAGCGGCGCGCGGGGGAGGCGTACGCAGAGCGCATCGCGGCAAAACCGGGGGCGCGGGCTTTTGTGGAGCGCGCACGCGCGCTCGGCATCCCCGTCGGGATTCTGACGGCGGCATCGCTCGCGCAGGTTCTGCCGAGTCTGTCCCATAACGATATGACGGGCTGGTTCTCCCTCATTCTCTCCTGCGGGGCGTACGGGCTGGATAAAACCTCGCCGGAGATTTATCGGATGGCATCGGAGACGCTCGGTGTAAAGCCCGGGGACATCCTCTACTTTGACGATAACCTGACGGCGCTCCGTGCGGCAAAGGCAGCGGGCTTTTCGACCGTCGGCGTGTACGACGCAGCGTCCGACGCGATGTGGGCGGACGTGATGAACGACGCGGACGATTTTATCCGGAGCTTTGAGGAGCTGGGTGGGGATGAATGATTTTTCTGCATTATTAAATGGCTTTCGCGGCGCGATCTTTGACTTTGACGGCACGCTGGTGGACTCCATGCCCGACTGGTCGCGCAAAATGCTCTGGCAACTGGACGAGGCGGGCATCGCCTATCCCTCCGACATCATCCGCCGCATCACCCCCATGGGCGACCGCCGCGCCGCCGAGTATTTCCGGACGCTGGGGCTGAAAAAGAGCACCGAGGAGATTCTGAACGGTATGCGGGCGTACGCAACCGACGCCTATCATCACCGGATCGTCTGTAAGCCGCGCGTGCCGGAACTGCTGGCACTTTTGCGCGACCGGGGCGTGCGGATGTGCATCCTGACGGCAAGCCCGCGCGATATGGTTCTGCCGTGCCTTGCGCGCAACGGCATCGCGGACAGTTTTTCGTTCGTATGGTGCTGTGACGACCTCGGCATGTCCAAGACACAGCCGGAAATCTATCGGAAAACCGCGGCGGAGCTGGGGATTCCCCTGGAAAACTGCCGCTTCTTTGACGATAACCTGTCGGCGCTTCGGACGGCTCACGAGGCAGGGCTGATGACCGTCGGCGTGGCGGACGCGAGCGCTGCGGGCGACCGGGAAGCCATCGTGAATACGGTCGATTTTATGTGCGATTGTTACAATGGTCTAATTTCTTACCTTTCTGATTGTGAAAATATACCAAAAATAATATAAAAAGTATCAAAAAGTATTGACAAAGAACCGCTTGAGTGTTACAATGACGCTGTATTGCTGTGCCCATAATCCGGCACGGTGAGATTCTTTTGGAAAAAAGGAGAAAGCAGCATGAGAAACACGAAAACTCAGCGGGCTGTCGGCTGTCGCGTATGGGCAATCTTTCTGACTCTTGCTTTAGCGGCGTGTACGCTCCTGTCGGGGCTTTTGCCCGCGTGGGCGGAAGAAAGCAAGACGGAACCGACGGAGGACAGCGTATATTCCTTTGTCGTCGGGCAGAACGGTTCGGCTGACGCGAATGTCGCGGCAACCGTGGATTGCCCGGAGTTTGTCCTGGGGGGCTCAACCGGCTTTTGCGCAATCACCGGGAACGGGGCAAGCTGGAATTCCCATTACACCGACAAGACAGCAGTCATTGTGTACCGCTACGCGATCGAATCCACGAATGTGGCAGACGTGGTGTACGATGCTTACTTCCTGGGACAGCTCAAACTGGACGCTTACGTCGGCGTCAAGGTGGAGAATGTGAGTGAACTGCCCACGGACGGTTGGCACAATCTGTATGACCACGGAACGGCGAGCAGACTGAGCACCCCGACGTCCTTTGCGTCGCTGAAGGACGGAATTGAAAAGGAACTGACCGACTATGTCAAGGAGTCCGTCGCGGCAAACACGGAGACCGAACTGTGCCTGTACATCCGCATCGGCGACTCGGATACTGCCAATGGCAACGGTGGCGGCGTCGCGCGTTTCAATGCAGGTTCTGCCGAGGTCCATACGACCACCATGCGTATTTGCTACGGCTCGGTGGAAAAGAGAAGCCAGTCGTTCATCGTGGGTGCCGCCGGACAGGGAAACGTTGACGTTGTAAAAGATACTGCCTACGCCCTCACGGGAAGCAACGGCAGAGTGAACAGCGCGCTTACCGCACACTTCAACGATAACGCGAGATCGACTGTGTACCATTACGCGCTCTACGACCCGCAGAACATCAAGGGCTTGACCTATGTCGCACAGATGTTCAACGACCTCAAGGTCGAGGCGTGGGTTGGTCCACGGTATGAAACCGTGGCAAAGTTGAACGCCGCCTCGCCCGAGTGGGAGGAAATTTACAATAACACAACGCGGCTCAAAAAAGCGTATTCTTCCGCGGTTCTCGGCGTCTCTGCCAAACTGGAAAACTATGTGCTTGCGGCACTGAAGGACGTCACGGCGGGAGAAGCGTTGGAACTGTACATCCGGATCGGTGATTCTACTCCGACTGACGGATACGGCGGTGCGATCAACCGCTATGCGGCAGGTGACACGACCACGCCGGTCGAGACGGTGCTGGAACTGTCCTATAAGATGACGCACAACGAGTATTCCTTCACTGTCGGACAGTGGTATGACGCGAGCGATTCCAATACGGCAAATGCTACGCTGTTTCAGGATTCTCCGTATATTGTGAACGGCTCGACCGGCAGCGTTTCGACGCGCTCCGATATGATGAGCAAGCCGGAGTGGGCGAACCACTGCGCGGATAAGGCGAACAGAATTGTGTATGCGTACAATCTGGAGCATGCCGCTCAGATTAAAAGGATCACCTACAACGCTGTTTTCGGCGGACGTCTCTTGCTGGAGGCGTATGTGGGTCCCGGCGTGGACAACGTGAGTGAACTGGCGAATGTGGAGTGGACGACGCTCTACAAGTGGACCGGCAGTGCGGCAGGGGAAGGCGCGAACGGACTGAACAGTCGCCGCACGGCGTCATCCACTCTCGGGTTTGCCGACGCGCTCAATACATACGTCCTTGAGCGGGTTGCCGCAGATACCGCAAATACGCACCTGTACCTGCGTCTGGGAGATGCCTCCGGAGCCGGATACGGCGGATGTCTCATGCGATATAACAGCGCAGGCAAGGTATCGCCGACCACGTTGAAGCTGATTTACGTGACACCGGACGAGTGCATGGTGGCTAACGGCGGGACTCACCCCGACGCTGACAAGAACTGCGTGTGCGACGTTTGCGAAACGGCGCTGGAACACCGGTATGTTGCCGATTGTGCCAAGACCTGCACGGTCTGCGGCGAGACCAGAACCGCTCCGGCGGGGCATAGCTTTGGCGACTGGTCGAACACCGAGGACGGGAAGAGCCATACGCACACCTGTTCGAAGTGCGGCGAGACGGAGTCCGCGGCGCATGTGTCGGCAAGCGGAAAGTATAGCTATACGGATAGCACGGGGCATTATCTGACGTGCGACACCTGCGGCTTGTCGTATGGCAAGACGCCGCATAAGGTGTACTACTATGCCAGCAGAGGCGAGGCGGGGCACAGCTACAAGTCGTGTGAGATTTGCGGCTATGATCCCCAAGCCCGAATCAATCCGCACAAGTGGCACTTTGACGGCATGAGCGGAGAGAATTATCTGTTCCGTTGCTCGTTCTGCGGCGAGACGACCACGGTCGCACCGTCGGCAATCACGACGGACAAAATCGTTCTTTGCGATACGCTCACGGTGAGCAATATCGTGCCTGTAACGATGACAGAAAATACAGTCTTCCGTTATGCCGGCCTCGCGGTTCCCGTGGACGCGCGTCTGATGCGCTTCATGGAGTTTGACCTGTGGATTGACAGCGACGCGCTTGCCGAACAGCTGTCGGGTGCAACGTTCAACGTGGAGCTGACCAGTAGCGGAAAGCATGACGCCAGTGAGGACTGCTACGAAGGCTCGCTCGGCACGCTGAAGGCAGGCTGGAATCATATCTCCATTCCGATCTCGTCGTTCAAGATGTCGGATCAGTCTTGTGCCAAGGGCGATGGTAAGTATCTGCAAAATGAGGTGCTGAATTTCTTCCGCGTGTTTGTAAAGTCAAATGGCTCGAATGTCAGCGGTAAGGTCTGCCTTACCAATGTGACACTGACGGCGGACACTGCGGGCAACAAATCGGCAGAGCTGGTTATGAACGGCAATACCGAGGTAAATTATCTGACCGATGATCATTCCGCGTGGACGGACGCCAGCCGGAACGAGTCGCATATCCGCTATACGGACGGCGATAAGTGGTATGATTACAAGTATGAGCTGACCAACCCGGAGGGCATCCGCGCTCTGACATGGACGGCGGATCTCTCCAACAAGGTTCAGGTTCAGGTGTTCGTCACGGATTCCGCGACGGCGCCCGACCGGAACGCCGAGGGTTGGGTGACGGTCTATGACGACAATTCCACAGGAAATCACGGGCTCCAGGTGCTGAATCTGTATGCGGCGATCGGCGACAAGCTGACCGCGGAAACGAAGTACCTGTATGTCAAGATTTCCAACAACCCGGCAAATGTAAATGCAAGTGGTGTATATCAGGGTTGGGGCGGCGGCGCAACGTGGGACAACGGTTACACGGTCACGCTCAACGCGATTTACAACAAGGCGACGCTGACGTCGCTGGACGGCTATGAGGGGAATACCGGGGACATCTGGACGAATGTTGCGGACGAAATCCGCCCGACCTCTCCTGTTCCGAACGGTGATGGTGTGTGGAAAAAGACCGGTGTGTGCGTGCTGGACAGCGCGTATGACAGCGGCGTGATCGACGTCGCGAACGGCGAGGTGAAGATCATCGGCGCTCTGCAGAGCCACTGATGTATATGAACGTCAGCGTGGACGGCACCATCGGGCTGAAATTCTACCTGATGCTCTCCGACGATGTGATCGCCAATCCCGCAGGCTACGCATTGCGTTTCCTTGGCGCGGACGGAACGGTTCTTGAAACCCGCGCGCTGAGTGCCGAGCTTCTCGCCGTAGCCTTGCAGAATGCGGAGACCGCGACGCCGGGAACCTACATGTTCCACTACCCGCTCGCTGCGGCAGAGATGACGAAGAGCGTGTCGGTGCAGATCGTGACGGCGGATGGAAACACCGCGGGGAACGCCAGCACGGCATGGACGGTGAAAGCATACGCCGAGCAGATGTACAA